>NZ_LARO01000006.1:0-67124 GCF_000980505.1 Lactobacillus sp. N54.MGS-719 | reverse complement strand
AAGGACATTATGCAGTGAGGCTTGTGCCTCTTTTTTAATGCAAAAAATCCTATTGATAGAATATCATAGAAATCTATCAACAGGATTTATCATAGAACCAAAATTTGTGGCAGCAATAAATAAATTATCCTTTAATCAAAAAGTGACCTTGAATAAAAATTCAAGGTCACTTTTCTTTTTATTCAATTATTTGTACGCCGTGTTCATCGGGGTGTAAAACAAGCGTATTAGCCTTTAAGTCATGCTTGTTAAGTCCTGATAAAAAGCCTTTGACGTGCTTATCTTCAATCCAAGTCATAATCGTTGAACCTGCACCACTAAGGTAGGTTGTTAAAGCATGCTTTTGATGAGCTACTTCTCTTACCTTCAAAAGCTCTGGTACCAATTTTTCACGATATGGTTCATGGAAAACGTCTTTCTCCATCAATTCTCCGGCCATCTCATAGTTCTGGGCAAACAAACTAGCTACGAGCGTATTTGCGATCGCGGAACCATGAGTGGCCTCTTTTAATAGCAATTCTTTTGGTAAAACGCCCCGCGCCTTCTTGGTTGGTAAATTATAATCAGGCACATATGCTACCAAGCTATATGGAGGAAGTGGAGCTTTTACCGCATCAAAATGATTGTCTACTTCGGTTCCTACCACCAGACCACCTAAAATCGTAGGAGCAATGTTATCAGGATGGCCTTCAATTTGAGCACCAATCTGGACTTTCTCTTCATCAGACAAGCCTAATTTGCCAAAATGATCAGCTAATTCGATTCCTGCGACAATTGCACTAGAACTGCTACCCAAGCCGTGAGCAAGCGGAATATCGCTATTCACGCGCAAATGAAGTGGCTCTAATCCTGGATAAACGGTGAGCGCAGTCTTCACGATCAGATTATTTTTATCATGAGGAATCTTAGGCATTACATGGTCAACTTGAAAACGATCTGAAATACTTAAGACCTCTACTTCTAAGTAAAGTGAAACGGCCATCCCTATAGAATCAAATCCTGGCCCTAAATTTGCCGTTGAAGCTGGTACCTTAATAATCATCTATAACTCCCCTCACAATCGTTATAAGATCTTGTAACTGGCTCTCAAATATTTGTCTTGAATTGCTAAGTCTTGCAATTGTCTGCGACTTATTTCTTCAGTTACCACAATTGTCTTTTCATCAACATGTTTAATTTCTCTAACTGGAATTTCTAATGTCGAAAGTAGTTCACTTAAATCAAGCAAAGTTTCTTCAGTTTCAAAAGATAAGTAATAAGGATACTTGACCTCCTCTGAACTGGTCAACTTCATCGTTCTAGAGAAATTACTGAAGGGTTTGCCATTAGTCTGTTTGACAAAGTTGCTGGTTTCCGCAATTACATCACTAATTACGGAATTGGCAGTGGCTAAACTACCTGCACCTGGTCCAGTAAAAATCGCTGTGCCAAGACTTTGACTCTTAATTTACAGAGCATTAATTCATTTTTAATATGCGCCATAATCGCATTATTAGGCAAAAGACACGGCGCAACTTTCACAAAGAGCTTACCTGCAATGTTATAGGCAGCGTCCTTTCCAGTGACATCGTTAGTTGGATCAGCCTCAACAAAACCTAATTTTGGGGCATTCTTCAATGCTTCATCGTAGCTTAAGCCTTTTTCGCCCATTTGCGACAAAATGTAATTCGTTGTACCGTTGATGATTCCCTGAATTTCTGAAATCTTGTCACTAGCATAAGAGGCGCAAAATAGGAATACCGCCTACTACACTCGCATCGTACATCAAATCACACTTATTTTTAGCAGCCAAGGCAATAAATTCTGAACCAAAAGTAGCCATCAAGTCCTTATTGGCAGTAACCACATTCTTGCCTGCATTTAATGCATCAGAGATGTATTCCTTAGCGGGATGCAAACCGCCCATTAATTCAACTACAATTTTAATTTCTGCATCATGCAAAATATCATCAAAGTTAGTCGTCAATTCGACTTCTTTAGCCATATTTTGGTGCTTCTTAAGATTACAAACAAGGTTTAGCCATATTTTGGTGCTTCTTAAGATTACAAACAAGGGCTTTTTTAATAACAATTTCTTCTCCACTTGTTTGTTTAATCTTTTTTGATTATTTTTAAAACACCGGAACCAACGGTTCCTAAACCAAGTAATGCGATTTTGATTGCCATTTTCCTATATCCCTCTTTTTTAATGAATTTCTTATTTTTATGATTGTAACACATGGGCAAAACAAGTTACAATGTTAAATAAATATATTCATCACTTAAATAAGAAGAGGAAGATTTTTATGAAATATCGTAGTACTCGAGGCGCAAAAGACAATGCGTTAACTTCACCAGCCGCAATCATCCAAGGGTTGGCCCAAGATGGTGGACTTTATGTACCAGTAGATTTTCCAAAAGCTAATTTTCAACTAGAAGATTTACCTAAGTTATCTTATAAGCAAATTTCAGCAATGATCATTAGCTTATTTTTTGATGATTTTTCTAAGGATCAAATTAAATCTGCAGTAATCAATGCTTATAGCGAACAATGGGACGACCGCAGCATTGTGCCAATTGAAAAACACAACGATAATTTTTACATGGAACTCTTTCACGGTCCAACTTTAGCTTTTAAAGATATTGCTTTGCAGATGTTACCACAGCTAATGACACGTGCAGTACAAATTGAGAAAATCGATCGTGACATCATTATCTTGACTGCTACTTCTGGTGACACCGGAACTGCTTCAATGCGCGGCTTTGCTAACCAAAAAGGTACACGCGTCATCGTCTTCTATCCTGAAGGCGGCGTTAGCCCTGTCCAACTTAAACAAATGCTCAGTCAACACGGCGACAATTTGGAAGCCATCGCGATCAAGGGTAACTTTGACGATGCGCAAACTGAAGTAAAGAAGATTTTTAACGATGAAAACTTCAGAAAGAAACTAAACCAAAACGGTTTCCAATTCTCATCTGCTAACTCAATGAACATTGGTCGTCTTGTTCCTCAAATTTCTTATTACCTTTACACTTATGGTCAATTGGTTCGCCGTCGTGAAATCAACTTGGGCGACAAAGTAAACTTTACCGTACCTACAGGCAATTTCGGCGACATTTTAGCTGGTTACTATGCAGAAAAACTCGGTTTGCCAATCAACAAATTGATCTGTGCTTCAAATGAAAACAACGTTCTTACTGACTTTTTTGCCAAAGGTGAATACGACAAGCGTCGTAAGTTCCATTTAACTAACGCACCAGCAATGGATATTTTAGTTTCAAGCAATCTAGAACGACTTTTATTCGATTTATATGATAAAGATAATGAAAAAATTGCTAGTCTAATGAATCAATTAACGCAAAGAGGTCATTACCAAGTCGACAAAGAGGTCTTAGACAAATTACAAACTATTTTTGCGGCTGGTTTTGCCACTGAAGATGAAGTAAAAGAAGAAATTCACCGCGTCTACAATTATGATCGCTACGTAATTGATCCTCATACTGCAGTAGGTTCATACGTTGCTCAGCAATATAAGAGCAAGACAAACGATCAAACACCAATGGTGATTGTGTCTACTGCTAGTCCTTATAAGTTCCCTGAAACCGTTTATGAGGCTATTACAGGTAGAGTTTGTCCTCAAACTGGCGTAGCTGCTATTAAGAAGTTGCATGATGAATTGGGTGGTCAATTATCCATCGGTGTACGCACCTTGTTTGACCACGAACCACACGTTGAAAAAGTAATTGATCCAGTCAATATGGAAGCAGCTATCAGTTCAATTTTAGATTTAAAGCAATTCATTTAGAGGAATAGATATGAAAGTTGTTAAGTTTTGCGGCTCCTCTCTAGCTGCCGGAAATAGTGTCGATAAAGCACTAAACATCGTCAAAAATGATCCCGAACGCAAAGTTATTGTAGTATCCGCACCTGGAAAAAGAAATAGTGATGATACTAAGGTGACTGATTTACTAATCACCTATGCTTACACTAGTTTGAGAAGCAATAATTATCAGGATATCGTTAATAAAATTTACAGCGCTACGAACTAATTGCCCAGTATTTTGATTTGCCACAATCAGAGCTAGCTGAAATCAAGCGTATGCTGTTAACCTTGCCACAATTAGATTATCCTAATGCCGATCCTTTAAGGCTCACGGTGAGCGTTTAAACGCTATTTTAATAGCTAAAATTTTGCAGCATCAAGGTATTAAAACTCGCTTTCTTGAGCCAAAAGATGTGAGCTTAATTGTTACTGGTACGCCGAATAATGCTGAAGTTAACCCTGAAACCTAAGCACACGATTACCGGTATCGCTGGTGGTAAAAACTTTGCGGCCCTTTATTTGAGAAAAGACATGCTTAATAAAGGCGCTGTTTTTACCTTAAAATTAATAGAAATTTTCAACCGTCACCATGTTTCTTACGAACACATGCCATCTGGTATTGATGATTTGACCGTTATCTTTAAAAAAGATGCCTTAAGCGATCAATTGATCGATGTCATTTGTAACGAAATTCAAACCAGTTTAAATCCTGATCAGATGCAATGGATTGACGACTATGCCATCACGATGGTTGTTGGTGAAGGTATGAAGGACAAGTTGACTCTATGTGCCAGCATTTTCTACCCTCTTGGTAAGAAAGATATTTCTATTCAAATGATCAACCAGGGTGCATCCCAGAAAGCTTCATCGGCAAGTAGAACTTAACATAATTTTATCAATGTAAAAAGCAGAGCTTTGCTCTGCTTTTTTATTAATTCAAAATAATTTTGCGTAGTTTTCTCGTTAACACGCCTTGTTTCTCCAGCAAGGCAAACTTACGTGACAAAGTTTCCGGCGTAGTTCCTAAATATAATGCTAGATCCTTCATCTTTAACGGCAAATTAAACGTCTTTTTACCAACTTTTACCGCATATTCTTGTAAATACTCAGATAAGCGATCTTCAATTTTAGGCAAAGACAACAGATCTATTTGCCTTTGCATTGTTTGCATCTTAGTCATACTTTGCTCAAGCAACTTAATGCTTAGCATAGGCTGCTTTTTTAACAGATTTAAAAAGTCTTGCCTGTTCAATAGACAAATCTTACTATTTCCCGTTGCTTCGACATAAATAGAGCCATCATTTTTACCAAGTAGCCAGTCTTCACCAGCATAATCACCTGTATGAAGAATCTGCGTAATATTTTCATGACCATTTTTATCTAAGCTATAAAGCTTGGCACTCCCATATGCGACAATGACTAGATTATTGCCGGTCGGATCCATTACTAGTTCACCTTTTTGATAGTTCTTCTTTCTTACCAGCTTTTCTATCTCTAACTGATCTGCCTCATTTAAAGTATTAAATAATGGAACCAAACGTACACATAAATCTGCCATTTTCTTCACCTTTTAACTAAAAATCGTCATCATCATCGTCTTCTTCATTATATAGTCCTTCACGCAAATCATGGCCTAAGAAGTTTTGCGTAAGACGAATTTGCTCCTTAATCCAAGCTAATAAATTGGTTAAGTTTTGAGCAAGCTCTGGCCAATCTTCTTTTTCAGCTAAAGCAATTGCCTTAGTAATAAATAAAGTTTGTGTATCAAAGTCTTTAACTAAGGCAAAGAGTTGTGCATCCCCATAATTGTATTTATCTGCACCATTTTCTTCTAACATGGTGAATTCCTTAAATTGGTCAGTAGTTGTAGGGATGCTTTCACCGTTATTAACTAACAAGTGATTCAACTGCTCGAATTCTTCTTTTTCAAAATCTAACCATTTCTTAGCATTTTCGCTTAAAAACAAACTAGCTGCACCCCTAGCAAACAAACTAGCTTGATTAATTTTTAATGAATGAATAGCCAAATTAGCAATAATATGGCCCATCATTGCGCCTGCAGTCGGAGTATGATGATCAATATCACTCTGTTTTAACTCTGCTTGATACTTTTCTTCTGCGTTCATTTTTAAATATCCTTTTCCTTAACACCTTTAACTTCGTAACCCATCTTTTCAATGGCGCTTTTAATTTCATCTGAATTAGTTTTAGTCGGATCCATCACGAACTTTAATTTTCCAGCGTTAAATAAAACCTTAATATTGTCTGTTCCAGGAGTTTCCTCTACAGCCTTTTCAATTTTAGTTAAACAAGATGGGCAAGTCATGCCATCTAACTTCATCATTACTTTCTTCATAACTTGAACTTCCTTTCTCGTGTTTATGGTAAAGCCTAATTCAGATTCAAAACTTGATGATCATCAAGTTATTAGCGATTTTTCAATAATCTCATACCATTTAAAATGACTACTAAAATACTCAATTCATGAACTAGCATCCCACTAGCCATCTCGATATAGCCCACGAATAACCCAATAAACAAAATCAGAACAGTTAACAAAGCAAGCGCAATATTCTCATTCATATTTAGAATCGTTCTCTTGGATAAAGAAAAGGCGTAAGCTACTTGCTTTAAATCGTTTTTGACTAAAACAATATCAGAAACATCAACAGCTACATCTGTACCATTACCAACAGCAATTGCGACATTGGCGCTAGCTAAGGCTGGTCCATCATTGATGCCATCACCAATAAACGCGACCTTGTTTCCTTTTTGTTGCTCAGCTTTAATAAAAGTAGCTTTATCGCTAGGCAACTGCTCTCCGTGAACTTCATCAAGTGGTAATTCAGTTGCAATTTTTTCTGCTGTTTGTTGCTTGTCACCAGACAGCATAACTAGCTTCTTAATGCCAAGTTTCTTCAGTTTTAGCAAAGCTTTTTTGGCTTGTGGACGAAGTTGATCCTTGATCCCGAATATAGCTAGCAAACTTTGATCTCGATTTGAAAAGACAACAATCGAATCGCCCTGGCTGCTTAAATCATCTGCAATTTTTTCCAATTCAGCATTTTTTTTAGTATTTTCTTCAACCAGTTGTAAATTGCCTACAAAATACTTCTCTTGTTCATATGTAGCAATAACTCCCTCACCTTTAACAGTCTCAACCACTGCATCAATGACAAAGGGATCCATCTTTGCAATCGTATTAGCTAACGGATGATTGCTCTTCTTTTCAATCGTGGCAGCTAGTTTAATAATCTTGGCTTTATCTCCATTTAAAACTCTTACAGCACTTACTTCTGGGTGACCAATAGTTAATGTGCCCGTTTTATCAAAAGCAATTTCGTCAACTTTCCGCATCTCATCCATAACTTGTGAACCCTTAAAAATAATGCCGTTCTTGGCACCATTGCCTATACCAGCCACTGTAGAAACAGGCACGCCAATTACTAATGCACCGGGGCAACCAAGAACCATAATTGTGATCGCTAACTTAAAGTTGCGTGTAATCACACCTACAATAAGAGCTATGATTAAAATCAATGGCGTATAATACTTGGCAAAACGATTAATCAGCTTTTCTGTATGAGACTTAGAATCCTCGGCTTCTTCAACTACTTCAATGATTTTGCCAAAAGTAGTGTCCTCACCAGCCGCCGTAGTTTCAACCGTTAAATTACCATTTTCAAGCATAGTACCGGCATAAACTGCATCCCCGACACCCTTATTTACTAATCTAGACTCACCATTGATACTAGCTTCATCCAAATTGCCACTACCACTAATAATCTTCCCATCTACTGGCACTTGGTCCCCAGTTTTAACGACTACTTGATCGCCAGAATCGATAAAATCAACATCCTCTTCTTCGGTAGACCCATCCTCTTGCACTACTAATGCTGTTTGTGGAGCCATACTAACCAAATCAGAAACTGCGGATCTTGTCTTTTTAAGCGTAAAATCTTCCAGAACTTCGCCCAGCATAAAGAGCCAAGTAACGATTGCGGCCTCATTAAATTCACCAATAGTAAAAGCACCAATCACGGCTAAAGAAACTAAGACATCAATTGAAATTAACTTGACCTTCAAGGATGATATAGCAGTTAAAATTATCGGAATTACGCCAATTACACCGGCAACTGCCATCAGAATTTGATATAACAATGTTAATTTGAATACCCACTGAAAGATTTCAGCTAAGATAAGCAAAATAGTAATTGTTATTAAGATCTGTCTTTTATATTTGATAAAAAAGCGTTGAATTTTAACCATAGATGTTCCTCCTCATTTCATTAATTAGTTTAAAAGAGCAAACAAAATCACAACTTGATCAACGTCAACTTTTTCTTAGAATTCTTTAGCAATATATTACCTTTTGCCTAACAATTCTTAATTTTTGTCCTGTATATTAAAATCAAACAAAAGAAAGGAATGAGGGCAATGTTTAAAGTACTTCTATCCGCAATGATAGTTTTAGGCCTCATGGCTATCAGTTTCGTTTTAATTAAAGCTCCCACCCCAGTTAAAGTTAAAAAGACAGACAACAATCGTCCAAATAACTATTAACAAAAATCGAACTTTCCCCTCTGGTAATACTTGATCAAATGATCAAGTATTTTTCTTTTCATCAGCACTTTACATAATTATAATTATGCATAACAAAATAACTCCAAGATTTTTTGAACCTTGGAGTTTATTTCATTTAATCAAAATAGGATCTAGTATAATCAACTTCACCAACCGGGTGCCATAATACTCCTCTTAAATTCTTTCTTGCCAAATGACTCTCAGTCATATTGTAAAGAGGCACTACGGCTGTATCCTTGGTCAACTGATTCTGCGCGTTACACATATTTTCCCAATAGTGATCAGTTTCTTCGGCACTTTTACTCTTAGCTGCTTTTACATATCTATCATAATCGGCACTATTATATCTACCATGATTTTGATAATTATTTGATTGTAAAACATCCATATCACTCATTGGATCTGTATAGTCAGCTAACCACAAGCTTAGATACATATCAAAATTACCACGCATGACATTATCCTGAACGTTTTTCGCAGGAACCGCATGAATTTCGACTTTAGCATTCTTTAACTTAGTTTCAACCTGTGATTGAACGAATTGGGCAATATTTTTATTAATCGTCTGATCATCCGTGTAATAAGTTAAGTCTGACTTTTTTCTACCCTCTTCTTTTAATCCTTCATTCCATAATTTTTGTGCTTTAGCTACGTTGTGCGTCTCTTCTGGCTTCATTTCCTTAGCAAAGTCGACACCGGTACTTTGATCCTTGGCTAGCGTTGGTGCTACAAAAGTATCGGCTGGCGTAGAACCATCTGCCAAAACTTTACGTGCAAGTTGCTTTTTATCTAATACTAAATTTAGTGCGTGACGCATTTTAGCATTAGATAAAACGCGATTCTTTCGCATATTAAGTTGTAAATAATAAACTCCTGCTCGATGCAAATGCTTTAAGTTCTTATCGTTCTGCATTCCTTGAGCCGTAGTTCCTGTAATTTATGCGTCATCTAAATTACCCTGCTGGAACAATTGATGAGCAGTGTTCGAATCCTTCTTAGTTAGGAACTACTTGAGCCTCTGGCACAACAGTACCTTTATAAGAAACAGCATGTTTAACAACTAGGCCCATTTCACCATGAGGTGCAGCTACTTTGTTTACTGGACCATTTTGGCCGTGAGGGGCGACAGTATTATTATGCTTGCTTGGAGTTACAGACTTTTCCCCATGAGGAACAGGAGCATTAACAGTTGGTTTTGGCGTTACTGGTGTATTCTCAGTTGGAGTAGGTTCTGGTTTAACTTGTGGTGTAGTAGGAGTAGTAGGTTCATTAGGTGTGGTAGGTTGACTTGTTGGAGTTGTCTTTTGACCACCATCGCCTGGATTAGTTGGATTGCCATTCTTCTTATAGGTAATATGAACCACTGTATCTTTAGTATCTATCGTTACTTTTTCTGCTGCAACTGGTGAGTTAACTGCAGTGTAACCTTCAATTGCTGGAACCACAAATTTATCCCATTGACCGTTGTTGGTACCTGCATCCCAATGGATGTCTTCAACTTGACCACCCAATAGAGTACGTTTACCAGTAGAAGTAAAGTGAACTACCTGATCAGTTCTCGTTTCATTACCATTAGGATCAGTAACAATGATGGTACGAGTTATATTTTTCTCACTAGCATTAACGATTTGTGGCTCAACCTTCATACTTATACCCATTGAACTTACTAAAGCACTTAATGCATTAGTAATATTAGGATCATCAGTTGGAAGTGGTGTGAATTTAGCAAAGCCAATTGTATAACCTGATTTCTTCAAATCAGGTTCCAATGTCCAACTCCAGCGTTCATGTTCAGGATCAAGAATACATTCTCTAACCTTAGCAATTAATTCTGGACTTGGTGCTTCTTCTCTGAATGCTTGAATCGTTGGTCCTCGGTTCTGCTCATCAGCAACTTGTTGTGCAATTGCATCAACTGATTTATCTTGATCACCTAAGAATTGAGCTGGATTTAACTGACTAGCATCTTTAGCCAGACTTACAGGAACACGAACTTGGTGATATGATTACCATTTTCATCTATCTTATCGACGAGAGGCTCATTTTTCCACTCCAAAGTATAATCATAGCTTGGTGTGTGCAATTGAGCTTTGTCCTCATCAGTTAAAGTAACTTCCAATTCTGCCTTATCTGGCTCCTTCACTGAAATAACAGGGGTATTAGTTAAAATACCATCATTATCAAATTTAAGAGCCGTCTTCCACGTAATCTCGATCCCATCTGGTAAAGTACCAACATTAGCAATCAATGTAGCCGAATCATTAGCATTCAACATAGTATAGCCGTCAGTATCAAGGAAAGTAGAAGTATCATAGTTTAAATTGTTATTTGAAGCTTCTTCATTTGCTTGTGACCATTTCAACCATTCCATAACCTAATCCTTCAACAGCCTGATCCAACACATATTGCATATCGTTAAATTTTTCATTGTCAGTATTCTTATTACCAACCCAATCAAGATTCAACAATCTGATTACTATCTGCATCAATATAGGTTAAGCGATTTCTAACTTGACCAGCGTTCTTCTTTTGTCCTTCACGAACATCGACATCGATCTTGATGATAGTGCTTCTTTTTTGCGGAGTATCACCAGTATTATCAGTGTAAGTAAGCTCTGCTACACCATGGCTTGTCCCCCACAGCATCAACATCTGGTTTAGTTTTCCATGTCAAGGTAATTCCTTGATCCTCAAGTGATTCATTAGGATCCAAACTACCTACTGCTGATTGCAACTTTCCCAATTGATCAGGAGTTAAATCATTTAAGCTCAAAGTTGGTAATTCATCTTTAACAGTTTGTTGATGAACACCATCAATTTGTTATCCTAGCTTCTCGACTCCTTCCGGGCCCTTAGGGCCATTTAATGCAATCAAAGAATCAGTTACATGTGCCTTGGCATCTTTATTTGAAGTTGCTTCTCCATTAGCATTAGAGTTAGCGCTTACTTCAGCTGTGTGTGCTGGTTGTCCAGAACTTAAGAAGAAAATCGATCCTAGGAAAACTGTAATTAAACCAACGGATAATTTTTATTCTTAACTGATGTTTTCTCATTCATTATATCCCTCATAATGACATCCTCCAATTGTCTATAACTCCGTTATTTTTTCACAACTCAACACTCATAAAGCAAAAAAGATGACAAATTATATATTTTCTTTAAAATAAATATTGCACATTCATCATTACTTTTTGTAAGAGGACTATTAATATGGAAACTAAAGAAATCAAAAACATTATCATTGGCTTCGGCAAAGGTGGTAAAACTCTAGCAAAGTTCTTAGCCACTAAGGGCGAGGAAGTCTTAGTAATCGAAAAATCGAATCAAATGTATGGTGGTACCTGCATTAACATCGCCTGCTTGCCATCCAAACGGTTAATCATTGAAGCTGCTAATGGTGTAGAATTCACTGATGCCATCAATGGTAAAAATGATATGACCGCTTTTCTAAGAAATGCCAATTATCACATGCTTGCCGATGAAAAGACAGTCACAGTTTTAGACGGTACTGCTAAATTTTTAAATAATCATGAAATAGAAGTCACTAAGCAAGACGGTACTAAAGACCATTACCGTGGCAAGCGCATTTTCATTAACACTGGTGCCCTGCCTAACTATGCTCCAATTCCAGGTCTGGCTGACAGCACTAAGGTAATCAATTCTACTGAAGCAATGGATCAAACTAAAATGCCTAAGACACTCACTATTATCGGTAGTGGTTACATAGGTCTTGAATTTGCCAACATGTTTGCAAACTACGGCACCCAGGTCACAGTCTTGGACGTTCACAGCGATTTTTTATCACGTGAAGACGATGACATTAGTCAAATGATCAAACAAGATCTTGAAAATACCGGCATCAAATTTGAACTCGGCGTAAAGATCAATCGCGTTGAAGACGACACCGTTTTCTACGAAAAGAACGGTCAAGAACTTTCAATCAAGGCTGACCGAATTTTGGCTGCAACTGGTAGAAAACCGAATACCGAAAATCTTGGTTTGGAAAATACCGACATCCAACTCACCGACAGAGGTGCAATAAAAGTTGACGATCACTTGCTAACTAGCGTGCCAAATGTCTGGGCTATCGGCGATGTCAAAGGCGGCCCACAATTTACTTACATTTCTCTAGATGATTACCGCATCATCAAAGATCAACTTTTTGGCAGCGGCAAGCGCGTCGTCAGCGACCGAATCAATATTCCTTACAGCGTCTTTATCACTCCGGCCCTTTCCCAAGTGGGTTTAAATGAAAAACAAGCCCAAGCTCAAGGTATTAACTATCTTCTTAAGAAGCTTCCTGTCAAAGCTATTCCAAAGGCTCGCGTAGCTAAAGATACTCGTGGTCTTTTTAAAGCCCTAGTCGATCCTGATACCGATCAAATTCTTGGTGCCACATTATACGGCATTGAATCCTATGAACTGATTAATCAAATTTCTATGGCAATCAAAACAAAAATCCCAGCTAGCGTACTTCGTGATCAAATCTACACTCACCCTACTATGAGTGAAGCCTTTAATGATCTGTTTAAATAAAAAATTTGTTGACGAAAAGAAAACTATCCTGTATATTACTTATCAACAAGATTTTTTACACACTATGAATAGAAGAGTAGATTGTCGTCAGTTTAGTCAGCGAGCCTGAGATAGTGAAAGCAGGTATGAATTAAGACAATTGAAAGTAATCTATGAGTGACTAAGGCAACCCAATGGGAAGTTTTAGCCGGGAGTGCCCGTTACTGCACCAACGTATCTGATTTTTTCATGTACGCGTAAGGCATTGTTAGCGATAACAATGTAAACAAAGGTGGTAACACGCAAAAGGCGTCCTTTAAGCAACTTGCTTGAGGGGCGTCTTTTTTCGTGGTGGTAATACAGAAGGGATAGAGAAAATGAATAAAACTAATTCTTTTCGTAAAACTATAATTATTGCTTCTTTAATTTTCGGTATGCTCTTTGGAGCCGGAAACTTAATCTTTCCTGTTCACTTGGGTCAATTAGCTGGTAAAAACTGGCTGGCTGCGAGTAGTGGCTTCTTAATTTCCAGTGGTTTATTGCCACTAATGGCACTGATTGCGATCAGTATTACTCACTCACACGGGATTTTTGAGCTAGCAAAGCCAATCGGTAAAAAATATGCGTTGATCTTTCTAGTTTTAATCCATGCAACCTTAGGGCCTTTGTTTGCTACGCCTAGAACTGCAACAGTTCCTTATACTATCGGTATTGCCCCACTTTTACCAGGCAATATGCAAAAAGTTGGTTTACTTATCTTCTCCGCTATTTTCTTTGGTATCGTATTTTTCCTTTCTGCTACCGAAGCAAAGATTACTGATTTAATTGGGAAAATTTTGAATCCAGTGTTCCTGCTTTTATTATTTCTCATCTTCTTTTTAGCCTTTTCAAACCCGATGGGTGCCGCTAAGGACGCAGCTTTTACTGCAAGCTACGCTCATAACGCATTTACTAACGGCTTTTTAGAAGGCTACAACACGATGGACTGCTTGGCAGCTCTTGCCTTCGGTATTACGGTGATCACTTCAATTTGCAGCCTTGGCTTTAAGAGAGAAAAAGATGTGGCGATCACTACAGTTAAAAGCGGCATGTTTGGCATCTTCGCTATTGCCATCATCTACGTTTGTTTGATCTGGCTTGGTGCGACAAGTTTGCACGACTTCAAGTTAAGTTCAAACGGTGGTACAGCTTTAGCACAAATTTCTCATCATTATTTGGGTACTGCTGGGGATGCATTAATTGCGGCTTTAACCACGATCACTTGCATCACTACCGCAATGGGTCTAGTTGTTGCCTTTGCCCAAGACTTCCATAAGCGTTTCCCTAAGATTTCATACAAGACCTTCTTAGCTATCAATTGCCTTCTTTCATTTATCATCGCCAACATGGGCTTGGATACGATCATTAGCTGGTCTACTCCAGTCCTAATGCTTCTGTATCCATTGGCTATCTCATTGGTAATCTTGGGTATTCTTTCACCTTTATATAAAAATGATCCGGTCGTTTACAAAATAACTACTGCCTTAACCTTGATTCCTGCCTTATTCGATATGATCAACACTTTACCAGAAGTATTGCGTTCAACGCCTTTAATCCAAGCTATTCTTTCATACGCTGAACGCTACTTGCCTATGTTCCATCTAGGATTTAGCTGGTTGACCTTCAGTCTAGCTGGATTAATTATCGGTTTAATTATCCATTTTGTTAAACAATTTAATTACTCTGCTGTA
The DNA here is from genome assembly GCF_000980505.1 of Lactobacillus sp. N54.MGS-719. Classification (NCBI taxonomy): domain Bacteria; kingdom Bacillati; phylum Bacillota; class Bacilli; order Lactobacillales; family Lactobacillaceae; genus Lactobacillus; species Lactobacillus sp. N54.MGS-719. Next base: position 52,492 of record NZ_LARO01000006.1, on the reverse strand, counting down.
GAGGATTAATATCAACATAATAAAAGAGTTACTTCCAAATGAAGTAACTCTTTTTGGTATGCATTAGACTTGACTCTGTCTATATTTTACAGGACATAGACACTTTTTCCTAGTATCATTTTAAGGACGGTAAAAAATTTGTCCTTGATCTGAAACAAAGTCTGACTTAAGTAAATGAAGGCCTTTGCTTTCAACACAGAACTTTGTTGCCTCAAGATATCTCTTAAAGTGCTTAGTTTCAAGGTGTTTTTGATAAGCATCTTTATTTTGATAAACTTCTAATGAAAGCCACTCATTAGGCTGGTTCATCACAGTTCCAGCAATCATTACCATAATGCCTACTTCTTTTTCAACGGCAGCTTTCATTTCTTTTAACACGCCATTGGCAAACTCATCGCCTTTGCCTAGTTGTACGCCTATTTCAGTCATGTAAACAACATAGTCATTTTCACCAGAAACATTCAATTTATCTGGCTTGGTTGAAATAAACTCTGGTTGTAATTCAACATCAACTTTTTCAGTTAGCAGCTTATCACTGGCTTTTAAAAAGGCTTGGTATTCTTCTGAATTTAAACGTTTTTGATATTGTGTATCATCTTGGAAACATTCAACGGCATAATTCTTGTGTCCAGCTTCATCTTCGTGACCACTTTGCATGAACAATGCATTTTGATCTAAATGAGCATCCAACATTGATTGAATTAATTTGTCATGATTTTTAGGATCAACTTCAAGTTTGAACAAGTGTAAAATAGGTGCTTTTTGTAGTTTCATCTTTAACCCTCACTAAGTTTATTTATTATCTTTTATTATAAATAATTTCCCATTAATTAACATTCTAAATTACTTAACATAATTTTTATTCTGAATACTAAAAAACGCATCCCTTTCGGAATGCGTCTCTTCTTACATTGTATAGTTTACTTTTCCAAACTTGTAATCCTTCATCTGCTTAGCAAGCTTCTTACTTCTGTAGTAATTACCGCCATCGTATCTATTCGTGTAGACCAAAATGTTTTGCTTTTAACCATTAATTGTTTGTGGCGTTACTCTGTAAAGACTCCACTTTTCAAAGGTGACCCATGGATCAATTTCATAGAAAGTATCATTCTTCATTGTGGTTGTCTTGCCTGACATCCAGTTCTTCGTAACTTGGTCAAACTTCTTTTGATTCTTAATCTTGCCATTTACGGTGTGTGCACCAAAAGTAATCTTTTTACCATCGTGTGCATCCCGATCATATGAATACCAGGTTCCTTGCATGTTCTTAGGTACAGTGACTACGTCACCATTGCCGTAAGTTGAAGCTTTTACTGGCTCAACTTGCCAAAATTAATATTCTTTTTTCAAAATTTCGTTAAACTTCGCAATAGTTTGATTCTTTTCAGCATAGAAAGCTGCAATCGTTTGACGCATTGGCGCACCATTATCTGTTAAGAATAACTTTTGCAATGAGTCGTTCTTGAGCAAATCGGCCGCAATTTCATTGATCAAAAAATAACCAGATCCTGAAGCCACAAGCAAGGCAGCTTCTTCAACTGAGTTTGAAGCAATAAATGGGCTTTTCACCTGATAAAGATCCTTAAACAAATGAAGTTCAGCAACTTCTTCTTCAGGTTTAGCCACGATAAAGCAAGTCATGTCCGACAGATCTGCTTTATCAACCATTTGAATGCCGCTTTGATAGCTGCCCTTAGGCAAGATAGCCATTACACCAACTTGAGCAAGATCTTCTCTTTCAAGGTCATCCTTTTCATCGCGCTTATCCGCAATAACCAAATCGGCCTCGCCATCAGCCATCTTTTCAAAAGCCTCATCATACCCTGTACTAATTAATTTAACTTCAGTATCAGGATACTCTTCTTCGAATTTTGTCTTTGCCTGATCTAATTCTCTGCGCCCTAATTGATTAAAATATGCAATCTTCAATTGCTTCATACTAATCCTCACCTAAAGGTGCGTGACCCTCATCTGCTAGTTTCTTTTGATCTCTTCTAATTTGATACTTATTAAGCATGATCATCAAAGAGATCACTACATTAATTCCACTAACAATGATGCCTAAGAACTTTAATAAGTTGATTTTCTTTTCTCTACTCATTTTAATTACCTTCTTTACTAGAAATAATCATAGAAAGAAACGTCGCCTTTTTTAAAGTCGAGCTTTTTAATCCGATAATCTGTAATTAACCCTAGTTTAACAGCATCCCTCATGCTTAGTCTACCTAAAAAAACTTGTGTCCAAGCAGTAATTGGGCCAGAATAGTCAACCAAGCCGTCTTCAATTTGTTTACAGGAAACTTGACCAGCTTGATTAGTTATCTGCCATACGCCAATATTCCACGGACATTGGTCATCGCTAATCACTTCAACATTAAAGGTGCCTTCTTGAAGGGGCTTCATATAAGTAACCATTATGGCAAAGTCAATAATCCTGCTCATCATGTAGGGATGCAGACTAATGTGCAATTGATTTTGTTCTGGGAAAAGTTCACCAATTAATGAATGCTCTGGTAAAATCATGCGAAATTCTTTAATCGCACCAGCATGAGAACCCATGAAGCCAAGCAAACATATTAAGCCTTTGGCAGTGATCGAATAAAGTTCATCAGCTAAGAAAACATTGCCATGAATACGGTAAATCAAATAGCTAATAGGACGACCATCCGCATCGATATAAACGGCAATGTTTCGATTGTGGTAGTATGAGTCCATTCTGTTCCACCACCAGGCCTGACGAATTACCGTATTTCGCTCATCATCTGTATGAAGTTGTCTTTCATAGAGTTGAATCACTCCATTTTGAACCATTAGGTCGTTCCATTTGCCGCGAATTACGTGACCTGTACGTGGCAATTTAAATGCTCTTAAGGCACTACCAGAAAAACGATATTCTTTTTGATAAATACTGTTGCTAAAGCCATAGTGACGATAGAAGCTCTCAGAAAAAGGAGCCAGGTTAGTGAACGGAATATCTTGGTCATGCAGGTCTTTTAAAATTTCCTTCATCAATTTCGAAATATGACCTTGACCGCGATATTCCGGATATGAGGCAACATACCCAATACCAGCCATTGGCACATGATGACCAAAGACCTCACTCTTAAACTTGTTCACCATAATGTAACTAGTTAATTTTTTATCATTAAAAAAGCCATAACCATCACTATGATCATAACGAGACATAAAATTATCATCATGAAGTAGATCATTGTTCTTTCCAAAAGCATATTGAACCAGTGGGGCTATTTGCTTTAAATTATCTAGATTTTTCTCTAATTTCATATTTTTCCTTATAAACAATAAACATATATATATCTATAATTCGTCCATCATTTATTTTAAATCATTTTCTGTTATTTTTATTAAAAAAACGAAAAATGAGATGGATTACCCACCTCATTTTACATTCTTTGCATATAATTCAGAAATATACTCTTGCATTTCTGCAACAGAATGCCTCCGACACAGATAAAACATTTGCGCGGACTTGGTCCCAGATCTCGTCTAGAAATAGCGGCGTTTTTATCTTTGACCAAAACATCTGCATCAAACAAACGACCAAGCTCTGCTTGATCCTCAAAAGCAATCGTCGTTTGCTTAACCTTTTTAATTGGCAAATCCAAGATATAAAAGTTTTCATATCCTGTATCTTCATCTAAAGAGAGCACTAATTTATAAGCAAAACCCAATTTATCCCAACTTGCTTCAAGCTGTTTAATACCATAATTAAACAGCTTCTCTAAGAAGCGATTGTTTTTTTATTGGGCCTGTAATATTCAAATTAACGTCAACCAGCGTCTGATCTGGATACTTGGCAAAAATCTTTTGCTACAGAGCAACGCGTTTGTCTTTTGCATTCAGAGCCTGAGCGATATTCTGCTCTTTTCCTTCATTAATAATATTTATTTAATCACCGCTACTCATTATAAACGATCGTCCCTACTCCATCGTTTAATTTAGCAGCATTTTTTAAAGAAGTAATAATTGTCGGTTTACCTGTCTTCTCCGTAAATTCAATTGCAGCTTCAATCTTAGGCTTCATGCTGCCAGCCGCAAATTGTCCTTCTTGCAGGTACTGTTTCAACTCGTTAACTGTAACTTTGCCGATTGCTTGTTGATTTTCTTTGCGGTAATTCAAGTAAGCATTGTCAACAGTTGTTAAGATAACCAGCTCATCAGCACTGATATCTTCCGCCATTCTTGCGGCACTGAAGTCCTTATCAATAACTCCGGCAACACCTTTCAAACGACCATGATCGACAACGACCGGGATTCCACCACCACCAGCTGCAATAGGGACAAAATGATTTTGCAATAAATTCTTGATGATTGGCGCATTGATGATTTTAACTGGTTTAGGTGATGGAACTACTTGACGATAGCCGCGCCCAGCATCTTGCTTATAAGTGTAATCAGGATGATAAATCTGTTGCTTTTGCATTTCATTGAAAGTATAAAATGGGCCAATCGGTTTAGTTGGATGTTCAAACGCAGGATCGTTGCTTTCAACGATGGTTTGGGTAACTAAAGCTACTGCTTGGCTTGGATAATTATCAAACTTAAATTGATCATCTAGAGCCTTTTGCATCCAGTAACCAATACTACCCTGTGTCATTGCGCTAATCGTATCAAGCGGCATGGCTGGATTATTTTCACTAGCTCCCTTATACTGCTGTAAAAGCAGATTACCCACTTGCGGGCCATTACCGTGAGTAATCGCCACCTGGTTGCCGCTTTCGATCATGCTAGCAACGGTCTTCATAGTTTTTCTAACAGCTTCTTGTTGTGCTGCCGCACTATTATCTTCAGCCTGAATTGCATTACCGCCCAAAGCAACAACTATTTTTTTCATTTTAATTGCCTCTTTCGTTAACCGTCGGAATAAACAAATTACCTAAAGTTGCAGCCATTACTGCTTTAATTGAGTGCAATCTATTTTCAGCTTCAGTAAATTGCCAAGCATACTTGGAGTTAAAGACTTCATCGGTAACTTCCATCTCGCTTAAGCCATATTTTTCGTAGATTTCTTCACCGACCTTAGTTGAGCGATCATGGAATGCTGGCAAACAGTGCATAAAGATTAATTGATCATCAGGCGTACCAGTTTCTTTCATCATCTTCATATTTACAGTGTATGGCTTTAAGAGCTTGATTCTCTCGCTCCAGTCGTTTTCACCCATTGAAACCCAGACATCGGTATAAATTACGTTGGCGCCTTTAACGCCTTTTTCAATGTCATCAGTGATCATGTTTTGTGAGCCTGAATCTTTCGCAAATTTTTCGGCAATTTCTTGAACATCTTGGTGGGTAAATAATGGCTTAGGTGTAACAATATGCACATTAACTCCTAGCATGCTGCCGGCAACTAATAGACTGTCTGCGACATTATCACGACCGTCGCCAACATAAGCTAAGGTGATGCCCTTTAAGTGAGCAAATTTTTCTTTAATTGTCATAAAGTCAGCTAGCATTTGCGTTGGGTGCCACTTATCGGTTAAACCATTCCAAACTGGTACACCGGAGTATTTAGCTAAATCTTCGACATCTTTTTGGGCAAAGCCTCGATATTCAATCCCATCAAACATGCTGCCTAGAACTTTAGCAGTATCCTTAATACTCTCTTTTTTGCCTAAGTGAATTTCACCTGCACCCATATACTCAGGATTTGCTCCTAAATCGTTGCAAGCAACGACAAAGGCGGAACGAGTTCTAGTTGAAGACTTTTCAAACAAAAGCGCAATATTCTTACCCTTTAAATACTCGTGTGGAATATGCTCTTTCTTTAATTCCTTTAAGTGAAGTGCAAAATCAATTAAATATTCAATTTCTGCAGGAGTATAATCCTTACAATCTAAAAAGCTTCTACCTTGAAAAACGTTTTGTAAATATTTCATTTTTTGCCTCTTCTATATCTTCACGAACTAGTGGACATGACATACATCTTGGGCCACCACGGCCACGAGAAAGCTCGCTTGAACGAACTTCATGTACTAAAATGCCATGTTTTCTCAATAAATCATTAGAAACATAATTACGATCATAGGTAACAACTTCACCTGGAGCAATTGCCAAAGTATTTGAGCCATCATTCCACTGCTCTCTTGGAGCGGCGATTGGATCTGCACCTCCTGTTGGAATCAAATCGATTTCAGATAAGTGCAAATATTCCTTCAATACTTCGACTAAGTCATTCTTAGGCGTAATTTTGACTTCACCATCCTTATCCGGTTGCAAAACGTAGATATCAATTTTGCCAGATTTGGATAGGATGAAGGGATGCACTGTGAATTGATCATAATTGATCATCGTAAATACGGTATCCAAGTGCATCATGGCATGATTGTGCGGAATTTTAATCGCTAAGATCGTGTCAAAAGTTGAATGACCAAATAAGGCATGAGCTAAGTCGGTGATTGCAACCGCTGAAGTTCTTTGCGAAATTCCAATTGCCAAGACGTGCTTATTTAAAACTAATTCATCCCCGCCTTCGATTCGGCCATGAACATTACGATCACGCCAAATCGGAATATCTTGATCTTTAAAATTAGGATGATTTTGCAAGATTGTCTTCATAAACAAAGATTCACGTCTTCTTGCCCTAAAGGTCATCCTATTAATCGTCATCCCATTGCCAATGGCCGCCTGTTGATCACGAGTGAAGTAAACATTAGGCATTGGATCTAGGTAAAATGGATAATCTGCATCTTCTGCTAGGTCGGCCAGTGATGGTTCAACGTTTTTGATCTCACTCTTTTTGATACCGGCAATTACTTGCTTCACCATCGTTTCTGGCTTCATTGCCAGCAAATATTCCAGCAGCAATTGGTGCAAAGGATCTTTTTTCTTAATGCCCGATTCTTCTAGCAAACGATCAATAAAGGCCGTGCGCGTTTTTGCTGCTACTAAGGATTCTGCTAGCAAATCCTCCAAGTAAAGCACATGAATTCCTTGATCTTGCAAGGTTTTAGCAAAATAATCGTGCTCTTCTTGAGCAATCTTTAAGTAAGGGATGTCATCAATCAGCATCCGATTCAAGATTTCTGGTGAAAGATTTTCGAGTTCCTTGCCAGGTCGATGAAGCATCACTGTTTTCAACTTACCAATTTCTGAATAAACATGAATAGGACTAGTCATTTAACCACCCTCTCACTATAATCAATGTATTCGCTTACACTTATTATGGATCATTTAGGTTTAAGTTACAATCCTATTAGCTTAATGAGTCAATAATCTTTTTCATGAGTGGAGTAACTTGTCTATCTTTGCGCCAAATTAATTGTAAATGTGTTACCCAATTAGCATGTTTAATAGGAATCATATTGTCTTTGGCATAAATTGTAGCAATTGATTCTGGTACCAGAGCTAAACCCATTTTTCTTTTTGCCCATGTAATCGCAGTACGTGAATCGTCACATTTAACAGCATAAAAAGGCGCGATTCCATGATGAGCAAATGTTTGATTAAAGATATCTTCAAAGCGGCGATAAATAATCAGCGGTTGATTCGCTAGATCCTTGATACGCAGTTCTTTTTTACCTTGAAAATACGGATCAACAGTTACCGCCATCATCTTTTCTTTAGTTAAATTGCGCGCATTCAGGCCATTACGATTGTACGGCGTACGCACGATCCCTAAATCGATCGTCTTCTTTTCTAGTTTATCCAAAATGCCAAAAGTATTGGCCTCATAGATATCAAAACTGATTTCGGGATAAAAACGCGTTAATTCTTTAAATGAGTCCATTGGAATTAGTCCAGTCGATGAAGATGCCATACCAATAGCAATTGTCCCTAATTCACCAGAAATTGTCTTCTGCACCTGATTTTCCGCATTGTGGGCCAGCGATAATATTTCACTCGCATAACCTTGCAAAATCTGGCCGGCATCGGTTAATTCGATCCCATGTGACGTTCTTTTAAAAAGTTGTGCGCCTAATTCTTTTTCTAGTTGTTTTAATTGGTAGCTCAATGGTGGTTGTGCAATATACAATCTCTTAGCCGCAGAAGTAATTTGCTTTTCTTCGGCTACCACTAAAAAATAATGCAATTGTTTTAAGTTCATAATCTATCCTTTTTATTTTGGTAAATCTAGATATTAAATTTTTTAATATCATATATTATATTTTAGTATTTTAATCTGGGCAATTTATGTGCTAATTTAATAAGGTAGATTTGGAGGGAATTAAACAAATGTCTGAAAATTTTCATGGCTTAACTCAAGCCGAAGCAGACAAACGCCTTAAAGAAGACGGCTTAAACGAAGTACCTGAGCCTGAATACAATTTCTTTAAGGAATTTTTGTCTAAATTATGGAATCTTTCTGCTTGGATTCTAGAAGGTGCATTGATCCTTGAATGTATCTTAGGCAAGTGGGTTCAATCATTATTCGTATTGTTGATGTTACTCTTCGCGGCCTTTAACGGAGCTTCAAAGAAGAAACAATCACGTCGCGTATTAAACAACATTTCACACAAATTAACGCCAACTGTTGCGGTTGAAAGAGATGGCAAATGGATCAAGATCGACTCTAAGCAATTAGTCAAAGGCGATCTAATCTCATTGCAACGTGGTGACGTATTGGCAGCCGATGTCAAAGTAGTTTCTGGCGCTCTAGCTTGCGATGAAAGTTCAATTACTGGTGAATCAAAGCCAGTTAAAAAGAATGTTGACGACACCGCCTATGCTGGTACTACAGTTGTCGAAGGTGACGGCTTAGCAATCGTTACTGCTACTGGTAAGCACTCAAGAAGTGGTAAGACCATCAACTTGATCAACAATTCTGCTGCACCAGGTCACTTGCAACAATTGTTGACTAAGATCATCTACTACCTTTGTTTATTAGATGGTGTTCTTACTTTAGTAATCATCATCGCTTCATTCTTCAAGGGTGGCAATTTCAATACCTTTATTAACATGTTGCCATTCCTTGCCATGATGTTCATTGCCTCAATTCCTGTGGCTATGCCATCAACTTTTGCATTATCCAACTCATTTGAAGCAACTCGTTTGAGTAAAGAAGGCGTCTTGACTTCCGACTTAACTGGTATTCAAGATGCAGCCAACTTGAACTTGCTCTTGCTTGATAAGACTGGAACTATTACCGAAAACAAAACTGCCGTAGCTAGCTGGACCGATGTTAGCGATCTACCTGATAAAGATGTGCTTGCCTTAGTTGGTGCGGCCACTGACAAACGTAATGCCGGTATCATTGATACTGCTATTGATGAATACTTAAAAGAAAAAAACATCCCTGTAATGGACACCGATAATTTCGTACCATTTACTTCCGACACTGGTTACTCAATGGCCGAAGCTGATGGTCACAACGTTAAGCTGGGTTCATTTAAACAATTATCTTTAATCGATAAAAATGCCAACGAAGAAGTAAACGACATTAACTTTAAAGCAGGTCGTTCAGTTGCTGTTTTAATCGACGATAAATTCGCCGGTGTCTTCATCTTACAAGATAAGGTAAGAAGCGATTCTAAGGCTGCTTTAGCTGAATTAAAGAAGCGTGGCGTTCGTCCTATCATGTTAACCGGTGATAACCAAAAGACTGCCGCAGCCGTAGCTGAACAAGTTGATTTAACTGGTGAAGTAATTTCTATTCATGACTTTAACGATAATACCGATATCGACAACTTAGCTGGTATCGCCGACGTTTTACCTGAAGATAAGTTAAACATGGTTAAGTGCTTCCAAAAGAAGGGCTACATTGTTGGGATGACTGGTGACGGTGTTAACGACTCACCTGCTTTGAAGCAAGCTGAAGTTGGTATTGCCGTTTCTAACGCTGCCGACGTTGCTAAGCGTTCAGGCAAGATGGTTCTTTTGAACGATGGTTTAGGTTCAATCGTTAAGATCTTGGATGCTGGTCACCGCGTTTACCAAAGAATGACTACTTGGTCATTGACTAAGCTTGCTAGAACTGCCGAATTAACTATGCTTTTAACATTCGGTTACCTGTTCTTCGACTACATTCCAATGGCTTTGAACGCAATGGTTATCTACACTATCATGAACAACATGGTTACTATGATGATCGGTACTGATAGAACCCATATCACTTACAAGCCAGAAAACTGGAACATGGCTAAATTAGCTAAAATTGCCTTCTCTCTTGCTGCCGGTTGGACCGTGATCGGTTTCATCTTTGTTTGGTACTTGAATACTCATGGCTGGAGTCATGGTGCTATTTCAACGATGGTCTACGTATACTTAGTCTTAAGTGCTATGCTCATCGTATTAATCACCAGAACTCGCAAGTACTTCTGGCAAGATTACCCATCCAAGTTGGTTGGTATCGTTCAAATTGCGGACGTAGCTTTAACCTTTATCTTGGCTCTTTGCGGTTTAGCAATGGTACAAATTAGCTGGCAAAACTTATTAATCACTGTAGTTGTTGCAGTAATTGCGGCAGTATTAATTGATTTGGTTTACCAACCGGTAATGAAAAATAGATAATTTGACCAGAATAAAAAAGAAGTGATGATCATCACTTCTTTTTGTTTTGTCTTGATTATTTAGTTATTAACCATAATAGTTAAAACATTAAATGCCTTAACGTATTCGCCATCACCAATTTGAACAAATGGCTTTTCATTAATTTCTTTATGACCTAAATAGTCTACTTTGGTACCACGCTTGACAAACTTGCCTGGAATTTTTTCACCATTTTCATCATAGATATATGAATTCTTCTTAATAATGTTTTCTACTCGAGCAGACTTAACATATGGTAAAAATGCTTCTTGTTTTACGAATCTGTTCTTGCCAATCTTAACGTAAGTGGCGCCGTTGATTACTTTGATAACGTGGATCTTGCACATGTTACCCTTCTTTAACCGACCCACTCTAACACCGCGCTTGTTGTAAACATATGCACTTCTAGTTAAATTTAATTTCTTACCTGTTTGAATTGGATCAGCAATCGCTGCATTAACGGGTTCAACGGTAGTTGTTGCACCTAAATCCATTGCCATTAAAGCCAACCCAGCAAGATAAACTATTCTCTTTCTCATCGTTCTCTACCCCCGTTTAATCTGTTTTTTGCTTTCACTTTTATTTTATCAGAGATCAATAAATTTAAACTATTTTTTGAATTAAATCTGCTAAAATTATTAATTGAAACTATTCAAAGGGGAGTAACAAAATAATGATTTTAACATGGGACATAATAAGGCGAACTTTAGAGGTTCTATGGATAATTAACGTCATCTTTGCCGTATGGACCGTCTTTAGAAGTCGTCGAAGCGTGGTTGCCACTTGGGCATGGATGCTTGTTTTGACAATCTTACCTGGTATTGGATTTATTCTTTATCTTTTCTTTGGCCGGCAATTATCGCAAGATGAAATCTTTGCTATCCAAAAGGAACAAAAAGAAACACGTAACCATTATTTAAACCAGCAAAAGAAGATGTTGCAAGAGTACGATCTTCTTCCAAGAAAAGAACGGGTTCCACGTGTCAGAATGTTAACTGAGCTGAATTTAAATAATGATGATGCTATCTTGACCTTTGCTAACCACGTTAAAGTCTACACAGACGGCCCCGAACTCTTTGATCAAATGATTGAAGACATTAAGAATGCCAAAGTAGCTGTTAGTTTGGAGTTCTATACTTTTTATGCAGATAAATTAGGCCATCGCGTTTTAGCTGCACTTGAGCAAGCTGCCAAAAATGGTGCTAAAGTGCGAGTAATCTATGATACTTCAGGTTCACGTGGTACTAAGCCAGCATTTTTTGATCATTTAAGAGAATTGGGTGGGCAAGCACAACCATTTATTTCTACTTCTAAAAAGCACTGGTTCACTACTCCTCGTCTTAACTATCACCTTCACCGCAAATTGGTCGTTATTGACCACAATACGGGTTACATTGGTGGTTTTAATATTGGCGATCAATACGTAAATCAATCTAAGAAATTTGGTCACTGGCGCGATACGCACCTTCGTGTAGAAGGACAATCTCCTATTCTAATGGAAGTTCGTTTTGCCATGGATTGGAACACTTCAACTAGAAGAACTAGTCTTCCTAAATTCGAATTAGATGAGCTTAAAAATTTTATTGTTGATCGTAAAGACTTCGAATCAGATAACAACGTCGCCATGCAAATTGTTGCATCTGGTCCTGATAACCAACGCTACGGTATTCGACGCGGTTATGAAGGTATCATTGCTAGCGCAAAAGAATACGTTTATATTCAGACGCCATATTTGATTCCTGAAGACTCAATTCTAGAATCATTGATTATTGCAGCCAACAGTGGCGTGGATGTCAAAATTATGATTCCATGTATGCCTGACCACCCATTTGTTTATCGTGCGACTGAATATTACGCCAAATACTTGGTTGCTAACGGCGTTAAAGTCTATAAGTACAATGATGGCTTTATCCATGCTAAGACAATGGTCAGTGGCTCAAATATCTCGTCTGTTGGTTCTGCCAATCAAGACTTCCGTAGTTACACTTTGAATTTTGAAGTTAACTCATTCAACTACAATCCTCTTTTAACTAAAGAATTAAAAGAGATTTTTGAAAAAGATCTTGAGAAATGTACCTTATTGACTAATGAATATTTTGCTAAACAGTCATCTTGGTTAAAATTCAAACAATACTTCTCTAGATTGCTTTCACCAATCTTTTAAATCAAAGGTCCAAAAATATTGGGCCTTTTTTCTTTACTTATTTTTTATAAGCTATATAAGTCTATTAACTTTTAATAAATAAGGAGGTTAAAACTTGGCTAATAAAGTAAAAATAGGCGCTCTCAATCTGATGCACAATAAGCTGGATACGCAAAAACGCTTTTAAAGGTTTTGCCTAACGAAAAATTAACGTTTTTATATCCACGCTCTCATTATCTGCATCGCCCTGTTCCTACTGAAGTATCTGCTACTTCTTCAGAGCCATTAGATATCGATCGTATCAAAGAATTTGATGGCTTCATTATTACAAGTGCACCGATTGACCATCTTGCCTTTCATGATGTCGAATATATAGAGGAAATTCGATGTTTGATTCAAGAACTTGATAAACAAAGAAAGCAACAATTGTACTTCTGTTGGGGTGCAATGGCAGCCATGAACTATTTTTATGGCATTAGAAAAAGAATTTTAGCAGAAAAGATTTTTGGCATCTTTCCCCATTTAATCATCGAACCACATCCTTTATTAGATGGGCTTAGCCAAGGCTTTATCGCTCCCCATGCTCGTTATGCGAAAATGGATAAAGAACAAATCATGCAAAATCCACGTTTAGTGATCAATTCGGTTGATGATAACGGCCATTTATTCATGGTTTTATCAGAAGAGAAGCCTGAACAAAACTTCATCTTCTCACATATCGAATATGGCAGAACTGGTTTAAGGGATGAATATCAAAGAGAAATCGCAGCTCATCCCGATCGTCACTACAAAAAGCCAGATAATTATTCTATGTCCTCCCCACTTTTTCAATGGAAGGATACACAAAAAACGTTTTTTGATAACTGGCTTAAACAAGTTGAAAAAAGCAAGTTAGTTTTAAATTAAGAGGTAAAAAATGAGTACAATTTATAATTCAGTTACAGAATTGATTGGTAACACACCATTATTGAAGTTAAACCGTGTCGTTCCAGAAGATGCGGCTGATGTTTATGTTAAGCTTGAATTTGAAAACCCTGCAGGCTCAACCAAAGATCGTATTGCTTTAGCAATGATTGAAAAAGCTGAACGTGATGGCAATTTAAAGCCAGGCGGTACTATTACCTCACGCAACACCGGTATTGGTTTAGCCATGGTAGCTGCTGCTAAAGGCTATCACATTATCATCGTCATGCCTGAAACCATGAGTGTAGAATGTCGTAAGCTCATGAAAGGCTACGGTGCTGAACTTATTTTGACACCAGGTTCTGAAGGCATGAAGGGTTCTATTGCTAAGGCTGAAGAATTAGTTAAGGAAAAAAGCTATTATATGCCAATGCAATTCGATAATCCTGAAAATCCTAATATTCATGAGTTGACTACTGGTCCAGAAATTATTAGCGCAATGAACGGTATCGGCAAGTCTGTCGACGCTTTTGTTGCTGGCGTTGGTACCGGTGGTACTCTTTCAGGTATTGGCCGTGCATTAAAGAAGGAAAATCCTAATACTAAGGTTTACGCACTGGAGCCAAGCGAGTCACCTTTATTAAAGGATGGCAAGACTGGCAAACACGGCATAGCTGCTGGATTTATTCCAAAAAAATTGGACAAAGATGTCTATGACGGCATTGTAGAAGTTTCAACTGATGAAGCGATGAAGATAGCCTGTGAAGTTGCCAAAAACGAAGGTTTCTTACCTGGTATTTTCGCTGGTGCCAACATCCACGGTGCAATCGAATTAGCTAAGAAGCTTGGTAAAGGTCATGCTGCTGTCACTGTTAGTCCAGATGGCGGTGATCGTTACCTTTCAACTGCTTTATTTAACGAATAAACAAAATATTACTGAAATCATTGTCTAGGGATGAATTGATTTGATTCATCCTTTTTCTTTTACCAGAACATTGGGCTAGACCCTTTTAATTTTATCAACTATAATTGGTATATACATATTGACGAAAAGAGGTATATATAATGAGAATGAGATCTTTAGGTCTATCCATCTATCCAGACCACAGTAATTTTGAAGACAATGCTAAATACCTAGAACTTGGTCATAAATACGGCTTCTCTCGCATTTTTATGAGTATGCTTGAAGTCAAGTCAGTCCTGCAGAAACTCAAGCCAAGTACAAAAAAATAATTGAATACGGCAACAAATTAGGTTACCAAACTTTCTTAGACGTTTCTCCTCAATTATCTGATCAACTTGGAATTAGTTACTCTGACTTAAAATTCTTCGCAGATACTGGTGCAGCTGGTATTAGATTAGACCCAGCCTTCGACGGGGCAACAGAAGCAATGCTTTCTTACAATCCATATGGTTTAATCATTGAATTAAACATGAGTAACAACGTCGACTACTTAAACAATATTATTTCCTATCAAGCAATGCATTTATTTGCCTCAGGCTTAATTGATGACGTAATCATTGGTAACGCCTATGCTAGCGAAGAAGAATTAAGGGCTTTATCAGAGGTAAATCGTTACCAGTTAATGCTTCACGTTGATTATGTAAAACAAATTAGTGATATAGAAAAACCTCAACACTTCCGCCGCGGCGACATGAATGAAATTGTCATTCGTTCAACTATGCCTCGAGTAACTTACAAAGACATCCCTAACCCACCACATGATAATGAAGAGGAATTTCAACGTGGTGATGTTTTAATCGGTAATGACAATTTTGGTATTTACAAAAATGAACTTCAAATTGTCTTAAAGCCACATAAAGAGCCAAGAAAGAACAAAATTGGTAGTATCGCCAAAGATGAATTATTTTTACTTGATTTTATCAAGCCATGGACCAAATTTAAGTTAACTGGCAAATAGAACAAAAGAAATACCCCTAAAGAAATTTTTCCTTCAGGGGTATTTTTTTATTTCTGTTGATTTCACGCTATTTCTAAGCGTTATACAAATTAGTATAACGATCTTTAATTACTAGTGCAACATTTTAAGACGATTTATTTTTTAGATTTGTTAATCCCTTTCCAAAACCATCTCACACCAACATATGCGATCACAAAGCATGCTAAACTAAGGATCCAGTTTGGAAAGATTGAGGTCATCGTAATAGAACGTCCTGCCTCAGTATTTGCTATCAAGTTGACGCCAAAGATATTCGAAACAATTGGAATATTTACATTAAACCACAAATTCAAAGTTAAATAGATCATTATTAAGAGTAACCAAATTGCAATGACTTTAATAATTCGTTTTATCCAGATATTCATTTTTATAATTACTCCTTACTTTAATTCCATCGTATCTTGTGAGAAAAGAACCGGATATTCATCAGACCATTTCTCAGTTATCGTTTTAACAGTTTCAAAACCAAACTTTTTATACAAAGCTTTAGCACGATTATTGTTGGTAAACACCTCAAGACTGACTGGTCGCTTTAATTCGTCTAGTGTTTTTTCCATTAACTTGGTAGCTATCCTTCTACCTTGTGCATTTGGATCAACATAGATGAATTCGATCTTACCTGGTTTAAAGCCTATAAAACCCATTAATTTTTCGTCCTCAAGTGCTACGTAAATCTTACAAGACAACAAATAATCTAAATATGGTGCATCCCTGAAAGCCACAAAAACTGGCTCCAAATTTTCAGCTTCTAGTTCTTGCATCCTCGCTTTATCCATCACTGCGCCTAGTTGCGCAAAATATTGTTTTTCGTATGATTTGATTTTCATGCTTCCCCCTCTTTTATTAACTAATAATTTTATAAAAATTTTGCAAAATAAAAAAGCCCCAATGCTTTCGCATTAAGGCTTTTTATTTACTATTTAAGCACCGTGATATTTTACTAATGAATAAATATCAACGTCTGGCAACTTCTCTCTACCCTTTAAGTCAGGTAATTCAATATAGAATGCAGCACCTACAAGCTTACCACCAAGGTTTTCGATTAATTCCTTAGAAGCTCTCAAAGTACCAGCAGTAGCCATCAAGTCGTCACATACAACTACTCTTTGACCTGGCTTAATAGCATCCTTGTGCATTTCCAAGCTGTTTGAACCGTATTCCAAAGCATATGAAGCACGTTCAACTTCTCTAGGCAACTTGTGAGGCTTTCTTGCTGGAACAAAGCCAATGCCCAATTCAGTTGCTACAGGACAGCCAACGATAAAACCACGTGCTTCTGGACCAACGATTACATCCGCATTTCTGCTCTTGGCGTATTCTGCTAATTCATGAGTAGCAGTACGGTATAAATCGCCATCTTGCAAGATTGGTGTAATGTCGCGGAACACAATTCCCTTGTTAGGAAAGTCCTTTACGCTTGCAATATACTTACTAAAATCAATTGCCATAAGAAGTAAAACCTCCAAAAATCTTTGCGTTTTTATTCAAACACTTTTAACTTGTATATTTTAACAGATTTTTGGTATAAAAACATCAAAATCTTGATATTTATCTAATTATTCAAAAAATTATTAACATATGTGATAATTTGCTGAGTTGGCATTGTTCTCAATTGATCGACAAACTTAATTTGTGACTGCGTTGCTCTCAAATACTTAGATGCTGTTAAAGGCTGCTTTTGAGGATGCTGCTCGCCTACTAGCTTGCCATCGTCCAATTTAACAAAGCCTAATTCAAAGAAGACACGTAAAATAAACAATACACTGTCATAATCTAAGCCAAGATATGGCGCTACGGTGCGATAATCATCTGGACTCAACGTTGGGTGAGCATAAATATATTTCAACACTTTGCCAAAATAACTTTTTGCTGGAATATGCTCTACTGGCAATTGATCAAGCAAGAAACGTAAGTAAATTTGTTGGTAATTCTTTTCTAGTGCCGAATTTAATTCGATTTGATTGCGTGGTACATCAAGCAAAGCAACTGTTTCACCAGATTTGTCGTAATCTTTAACCAAACTAATCTTATCGTCACTTACTTGCAGTCTATTCCTAACAATTGGAATATTCTTTTTGTCAAATAACAAATAACGATCTGCAAAACCCATGACTAGCTTTTCTTGACGCAAATCAATAACTGGCGTAGGAACAGCTAATTTAGGTGAAGCAAATTCAATTCCTTCGATGATACCTTGCAACGATATCTTATTGCGATAAGTATTAAGCGACAATTGAACAAAGACCCTGGCAATAAATGGCAACAAATTATTGTTTAAAAAGTCTTTATTAAAACCAATTACAGCCAGGCTGCCACCCTTTTTAGCGACATTAAACTTGACGTGATTCTTCTCTTTACCAATCTTAAAAAATTGGGTAATCGTTGGGTTGGAGATACTGAAAATTGGCTGTGCATCCCCCGTTCCAAACGGTCCCACTTGATTAATCTGCGCTAAGATCTGTGGTGACAATCCCTGCAAAGGCAGTTCCATATCATATTCCTTAATTTCAAGTCCACCTTCAACGTGAAAACCTTTCTCAAGCTTTTCTCTTAAAGCACCAATTTTATCTTCAGTCATTGATAAACCGCAGGCAAAATCATGACCACCAAATTTGGTAAAAAGCTCTTCTTTTAAAGGATTAAGGGCATCAAACAAATTAAAGCCAGTAATTGATCTACCTGAACCTTTGATTTCTCCAGCCTGATTCTTAGTTAAAACGATCGTTGGCTTATGCGTCTTCTCAACGATCTTATTGGCTACCAGGCCCAACACACCTTCATGAAAATCTGGATCATATAAAACAAGCGTATTTTGTTTTTGCCAGCTATTCTCACGGATTAACGCCATACATTTATCATAGACTTCAGTCGTCAATTCCTTACGCTGATTATTCAGCTCTTCAATTTGATCCGCAATCTTTTGTGCTTCAACATCGTCGTCGCTTAATAATAACTCAACTGCAAGGTTAGCATTGGCCAATCGACCTACCGCATTCAAACGAGGAGCAATATTAAAGCCGATATCTGTTTCGTTAATCGAGCCTAAAGTTAAGCCAGCATTCTTTATCAGGGCACGCAAACCTGGTCGCTCAGTTTGGTTAAGTACTTCCAGCCCTCGTTTAACAATTACGTGACCTTCTCCGGTTACTTTAACCATATCGCCAATCGTACCTATCATGGCTAAATCAAGTAGTTCTGGCATCGTATCCTGCATTAAGCCGCGGCAGATTGTGTAGGCAACACCTGCACCACAATAATCATCAAAAGGATATTTTTGGCCAGGATAATTACAGTGTACGATGGCATAGGCATCTGGCTTTTGTTCTTGAAAAGTGTGGTGGTCGGTTACGATTGTGTCTACACCATGTTCTTTAGCATATTTAACTTCGTCAATACCAGTCACACCATTATCTACAGTAATAATTAATTTGGTACCGTCTGCAACAATATCATGATAGCGATCAATATTAGGGCCATAGCCGTCTTTAAAGCGATCTGGAATAAAGTAATACACATCAGCACCTAAAATACTTAGAGTCTCTGTCATAATCGTTGTCGCAGTGATCCCGTCAGCATCATAGTCGCCATAAATCGTAATCTTTTCACCATTATCAATTGCTTGATTGATTCGATCAATGGCCTTGTCCATATCATGCATAAGCGAAGGATCCGCTAAATTCTCTTCGGTCGCATTAAACCAGAAATCTAGTTTTTCATCGCTGTCAATGCCACGTAAGGCAAAAAGCTTTGCCGCAATTGGACTTAGCTGATACTTTTCTATCAAACTTGGATCTAGCTCTTCAGCAGTTCTTTGTTGCCATTTCATTACTGTAAAACACCCTCATCAAAACTAAAAGGCACTCACAAGCGAGTGTCTTTCTTGCAAATCTATTAATAATTTTAACGCAAATACGATATCTGTATAAGTCAGACAATCTATTTTAAGTTAAAGACTTTCAAATTATTATCTGTTGCTTTTTCGGTTTTAATTAAATTACCACGAATTGCCCAGCGATTTTTACCACCATCAGCACAGGTAATTAAGGTGACGATGTTTTGTCGGGTATTGTTAACTAACCAAACTGCAGAAGGATCAACGATCTTCTTCATATAAATGCGATAAATATATACCTTCTTCAAGTCAGTTAAATAAATTAACTCGCCCTTTTTAACATCTTCTAGTGGTGAAAATAGAATACCCTTCGCGGTCATATAGTGACCAGCAAGAGGATAATTACCTTTACCCATCACTTGGTCGGCACGCATTGTTCCACCACCAGTAGACATCGCATCATCGGACATCCCTAACATAATAGGCAAATGCATATTAACTTCAGGGATTGCTATAGCACCAATCGCACCTGAGGTCTTCTTTATCTGCGACCTTGTGGCCTGGCCTATGCCAATTGACTTCACCTTCTTAAAGTCGTACATCCCCTTTTTCTTTTGGTTTTGTTCAACTTTCTTTCTAGTTAAGCTAGTCAAAGTTGACTGTTGGTTATGACTGATCATCTGATTACCAATCTGTTTATTGAAAATCAGGACCAAACCAACAATCAATAAAATGACGGCAAAAATTCTGATTAGAATTGTGCTAACAGAACTTTTTTGTTTATTTTTAGCCATAATTACTTGCCTTTGATATCATCATCATTCATCTTAAGAACGGCCATGAAGGCATCTTGAGGCACTTCTACCTTACCTACAGCCTTCATTCTCTTTTTACCACGCTTCTGCTTTTCAAGCAATTTAGCACGACGGTCAGGGTCACCGGTGTGAATCTTCCAAGTAACATCCTTACGGTATGGCTTGATCGTAGCACGAGAAATAATCTTGGCGCCGATCGCACCTTGAATATCAACTTCGAAGTTTTGACGTGGAATTAACTTCTTAAGCATTGAAGTCATTTGACGAGCACGATCTTGTGCTTCACTTCTGTGAGCGATAAAGCTAAGAGCATCGATTGGTTCCTTGTTAAGCAAGATATCGATCTTAACCAAGTCGGTTGCACGATAGCCAGTAATCTCGTAGTCAAGTGAAGCATAACCCTTAGTTGATGACTTCAAATCATCGAAGAAGTCAAAGATGATTTCAGCCAACGGCATATTGTAGATAACGTTAACGCGGTACTTATCAAGATAGTCCATCGTAACAAATTCGCCACGTTTTCTTTGACAAAGTTCCATTACAGGGCCAACAAAGTCATTTGGCACCATAATTTCTGCCTTAACATAAGGCTCTTGCACTTCCTTGTATTCACCAGCATCTGGCAAATCTGATGGGTTATCAATTACCTTAGTTGAGCCATCATTCATAATTGCATGATAGTCAACGGATGGTGCAGTCATAATTAAATCAAGATCAAATTCTTGTTCTAGTCGTTCTTGCACAACATCCATATGCAAAAGTCCTAAGAAACCACAACGGAACCCGAAGCCTAAAGCAGTAGAAGTTTCAGGTTCAAATTCTAAAGCTGCATCGTTTAATTGCAACTTTTGCAAAGCTTCCTTTAAGTCTTCATAATCACGGTTATCAACTGGATACATACCAGAGTAAACCATTGGTGGAATTTGACGGTAACCTGGAAGTGGTTCGGCAGTAGGATTATCTGCTTGGGTGATAGTATCACCAACACGAGTTTCACGTACGGACTTAATGTTGGCAGTAATATAACCTACATCCCCAGCAATCAAGATATCCTTCTTAATTGGATGTGGACTTGAAACACCTACTTCTGTAACTTCATATTCCTTACCAGTATTCATAATTTGAACTCGGTCACCAGGCTTAACTGTACCGTCTTCGATTTTGACTGACATTACGACACCACGATAGTCATCATATTTTGAGTCAAAAATCAAAGCCTTGAGTGGCGCAGTAATATCACCAGATGGAGCTGGAATGTCTTTTACTACTTTTTCCAGCATGTCCTTGATGCCTTGACCGGTTTTACCAGAAACTTCCGCAGCTTCAGCAGCATCAAGACCAAGCATCTCTTCAATTTCTTCCTTAGTCTTAGGAATATCAGCAGATGGCAAGTCGATCTTATTAATTACAGGTAAAATTGCCAAATCATCATCGATCGCTAAGTAAGTGTTAGCTAAAGTCTGAGCTTGCACACCTTGTGAAGCATCAACTACCATCAATGCACCTTCACAGGCAGCCAAAGAACGTGATACTTCATAAGAAAAGTCCACGTGCCCTGGTGTGTCGATCAAGTGGAAGATGTAGTCTTCGCCATCTTCGGCATGATACTTAACTTCAACTGAGTTCATTTTAATAGTAATACCACGTTGACGTTCAAGTGGCATATCATCTAACATCTGATTCTTAAGTTGACGTTGACTTACAGTATCAGTCAATTCAAGAATTCTGTCGGCAATAGTAGACTTACCATGGTCAATATGCGCTACGATTGCAAAGTTTCGAATATGTTTTTGATAGTCTTTTAATTTGTTTAAATCCATAAATAAATGCACCCTTTTATTTCTGTCTTATTAATTATAGCAAAGGTTACGGCGCATACAAAAGAAATAGCGAGCTGCATTTTACAGCTCGCTATTTTTTTATTCTCCGTTCAATTTATCTTTAAGCCTTTCGAAAAAGCCTTTTTCTTTTGGAGTAATATGTCCACCACCATCTTGAACAAAGTTAGTCAAATCTTGTTTTTGCTTTTCATTAATATGCTTTGGAATAACGATATCAACAGTAATAATTTGATCACCGTTGCCATCACCACGAAGATAAGGCACACCTTTACCTCGCAAGGTAAATTTCTTATTAGGTTGCGTACCTGCTGGAATGGTCAACTTTTCATCACCATGAACAGTCTTAACGTCAATTTCATCACCTAATGTAGCTTGCGCAAATGAAATTGGCACGTGAGTATAAATGTTTTGACCACGACGTTCAAAAATCTTGGATGGCTTTACTCGGTAAATGATGTACAAGTCACCATATGGTCCACCATTAATACCGGCATCACCTTGGCCTTGGTAACGCAATTGTTGACCATTATCAATACCTGCTGGAATATCAACCTCAATAGTATTCTTACGTTCAACAATACCTCTACCGTGACAAGTCTTACATGGGTGTTCAATGACCACACCACGACCATTACATTTATCACAAGTAGTTTGTTGACGAACCATACCAAAGACTGAACGTTGGGTAACTGTCATATAACCTGTACCATGACATTTATCACAGGTAATTGGGTGCGTACCTTTTTCGCAACCATTACCACCACAAGTCTCACAAGTTTCATCACGAGTATAGCTAACTTGAGACTTTTTACCATTAATGGCATCCATAAAGTCAATCGTTAAAGTATAGTCTAGGTCCTCACCACGTTGAGGTGCTGTAGGATCGACTCTTTGTTGACGGCCTTGACCAAAGATATCGCCAAAAATGTCGCCAAAATCGCCAAAGCCTGAAGCATCAAAACCTGCACCACCAAAGCCTTGACCGGCTCCGCCACCGAAGCCACCTTGGCCATTTACACCGGCAGAACCAAATTGATCATATTGTGCACGCTTTTGCTTATCATGCAAAACTTCATAAGCTTCGTTAACTTGCTTATACTTTTCTTCAGCTCCGGGTTCATGGTTCAAATCTGGGTGGTATTTCTTTGCTAGTTTACGATATGCCTTATTAATTTCCTGGTCACTGGCGTCACGATCTACGCCAAGCACTTTATAATAATCTTCTTGTGCCATCTATTTGAACTCCTTATTATTCTCAAAAGAAAAGAACTACTCAATGGGTAGTTCTCTTCTCCTTTTGTTTAATTATAAACCCATTACTTGTTTGGATCTACTTTGTGGAATTCACCATCTTGGGCACCACCGTTATTACCGTTGTTTGGGTTGCCACCTTGTGGGCCTTGAGGACCTGCTTGTGGGCCAGCTTGACCTGCTGCACCTTGAGCTCCACCATTTTGTTGGTAAAGTTTAACAGCTAAGTCTTGAGCAGCCTTGGATAAAGCATCTTTCTTTTCTTTCATTTCGTCCAAGTTGTTGTCCTTTTGAGCCTTCTTCAAGTCATTAAGGGCATCTTCAACTGGCTTACGATCTGCATCAGAAAGCTTATCCTTAGTTTCCTTCAAAGTCTTTTCAGTAGTAAAGACTAATTGATCAACTTCGTTACGTAAGTCTGCTTCTTCCTTACGCTTCTTGTCTTCTTCGGCGTGTTCTTCGGCGTCTTTTTGCATACGCTTGATTTCTTCGTCTGACAAACCAGATGAACTCTTGATAGTAATCTTTTGTTCCTTACCAGTACCCATATCCTTAGCAGATACGTTTACGATACCGTTCTTGTCGATATCGAAGGTAACTTGAATTTGAGGAACACCACGTGGTGCAGGTGGAATATCAGTTAATTCGAAGCGGCCAAGAGTCTTGTCGTCTGCGGCCATTGGACGTTCACCTTGTAATACGTGAACATCTACTGCTGGTTGGTTATCTGCAGCAGTTGAGAAGATTTGGCTCTTTGAAGTAGGAATAGTAGTGTTTCTGTCGATTAACTTAGTGAAGACACCACCCATGGTTTCAATACCAAGTGACAATGGAGTAACATCAAGCAATACGATGTCCTTAACGTCACCTGAAATAACACCACCTTGGATAGCTGCACCTAAGGCAACAGCTTCGTCAGGGTTAATTGAGTGGTCAGGTTCCTTGCCAGCCCATTCCTTAACTGCCTTTTGAACAGCTGGAATACGAGTTGAACCACCGTTTAAGATAACCTTGTCGATGTCGTTAACAGTAAGACCTGCATCCTTTAATGCATTGTCAAATGGGATCTTAGTCTTTTCAACTAAGTCGCTAGTCAATTCATCGAACTTAGCACGAGTTAAGTCAGCTTCAAGGTGAAGTGGACCAGATTCGCCGGCAGAAATGAATGGAAGTGAGATGTGAGTGCTTGATACACCTGATAAGTCTTTCTTAGCCTTTTCTGCGGCGTCCTTTAATCTTTGCATTGCCATCTTGTCCTTGGACAAGTCAACGCCATTTTCATCCTTAAAGTTCTTGATGAGCCAATCCATAATACGGTGGTCAAAGTCATCACCACCAAGGTGAGTATCACCGTTAGTTGACAATACTTGGAAGACACCGTCACCTAATTGAAGAACGGAAACATCGAAAGTACCACCACCAAGGTCGTAAACCAAAACTTTTTCATCTTGGTCTTTATTCAAACCAAAGGCTAAAGCTGAAGCAGTTGGTTCGTTGATGATTCTTTGAACGTTCAAGCCAGCGATTTTACCAGCATCCTTAGTAGCTTGACGTTGTGCGTCATTGAAGTAAGCAGGAACAGTAATAACTGCATCCTTAACTTCTTCACCTAAGTAGTCTTCTGAGAACTTCTTGATGTATTGCAAAATGAATGCTGAAATTTCTTGTGGAGTGTAGCTCTTGTCGCCAACCTTAACCTTGTAATCAGCTTCACCCATGTGACGCTTGATTGAAACAATGGTGTTAGGGTTAGTAATAGCTTGACGCTTAGCAACTTCACCTACTTGAATTTCACCGTCTTTGAAAGCAACTACAGACGGAGTAGTACGATTGCCTTCTGGGTTAGTAATGATCTTTGGTTCTTTACCTTCAAGAACTGCAACTGCTGAGTTAGTAGTTCCGAGGTCAATACCAATAACTTTTGACATGTATAAACTTCCTCTCTTATTGAGCAACTACAACCATAGCTGGTCTTAGTGTCCGATCTTTATATTGATATCCTTTTTGTAAAACCTGAACAACGTGATCTTTTTGATCATCATTCTCAGCTGCTACTGTTTGAACAGCTTGATGCAATGTCGGATCAAATTTAACGCCTTCAGCCTCAATCTCAACAATACCGTGATCTTTCATGGCCTTTGCAAGTGAATCAAGGGTCATTTGAACACCTTTCTTCAATTGCTTAGACACATCATCATCGGCCTTAACGCTTAAAGCTCTTTCCAAGTTGTCCATTGCAGGCAAAACGTCTTTAGCTAAGCTTTGAGATTCATACTTGATAAGTTGTGCTCTTTCTTTTGAATAACGAGCTTGCATATTTTGAATTTCGGCTTCGCTACGCAAGTACTTATCTTCAAGATCTTTATTCTTTTCTTTTAAGTCAGCGATTTCTTTAGCTAACTTTTGATCTTCTTTATCTTTTTTAGGCTCTTCGTCTTTAGCCTTTTCTTTTTTCACAGCCTTTTTTGGCTCAGAAGCCTTTTCTTTTTTATCTAAATCTTTTTCACTTGGAAACTCTTCTCTACTCACGGCTAACCTCCTCTATTGAAATTTACCGTAATAATCAAGCAACTTCTTGGCCAACTCATTTCTAAAGTATTCAAGAAGGCCGATCATTTGTGAATACGGCATATTTGTTGGCCCAAGTAAAGCAATTGTTCCTTTACCATGGGTGCCGACGCTATATTCAGCAGTCAGCAAACTATAATTCTTTAATAAGTCGTTAGGCATTTCTGAACCTAACTTTACTTTTACTGGATATTTCTCAGTCTTTGGATCAGCCTCACCATCTAGCAAGTTAGAAAATAGATTATCATGATCAATCATTTCATAAAGCGATCTGATATCATTGACATTATGCTCAGATGTGTTGTTCAACAAATTAATTTGTCCATCAACATACATCTGCTCGCTTGCAGCATCTTTTAAAACATCTTCGACCAAATCTAGAAGCTCACTAACATGATCGCTACCGATTTCGTTTTTAGCAAGCTCACTTAAGAATGAAATATTAACTTCATTTAAGCTCTTGCCTACTAATTGATCGTTGATCATGCGTACTGCTTTTTCAATTTCTTCCCCATGAATATTGTGTGGTAAAGCATAAACCTGATTTTGAACGTTACCATCACTCGTAACCAGAATGGCCATCACTTGTCTAGCTGACAAAGGCACAATTCTGAAACCGGTGATCTTAACATCCCCACTCTCAGGTCCTTCGGCAAAAGCAGTATAATCAGTTAAATCTGATAAGATACGAGCTGCTTCTTGTACAATCTCATTTACTTGATGGAAAGGCCGATCTAATTGACTTCCGATTGTATTATAAACGGACTCTGGCAACTGCAGTGGTTCAACCAAATTATCCAAATAGTATCGATAACCTTCGCTTGAAGGAATTCTACCACTAGAAGAGTGAGTCTTTTCAATCAAGTCCTGATCTTCAAGCACTGCCATTTCATTACGAATGGTTGCACTTGATACCTTAATTGGTAATTGTTTCATCACTGTCTTTGAACCTACAGGCTCATGTGTCTGCGTGAAGTCCGTGATTATTGTTTTTAAAATAAGTTCTTGACGCTCGGTCAACATAAATATCGCCCTCACTTTTAGCACTCACATCTCTCAGGTGCTAACAGATTCTATTATACTAAAATTTAGCAATAATTCAACCCGAGTGCTAATTTATTTTGAATTTTTTTAATTTTATTCTTTGCGTTGCTACATGCTCAATAAAGTATTGATCGTGCTCAACTAAAACCATAGCTGGTTGAACATTTTTCAGTAGCTTAATCAACTGATCTTGATTAAAGACATCCAAATAATTCGCAGGCTCATCCCACAAGTATAAATCAGCTGGTTCTACTAAAGATTTAGCCAAAGCTACTCGTTTTTGCTGACCCATGCTCATTTCTTCGATCTTTGTAGTAAAACTTTCTCGTGAAAAGCCCATTTTCTTCAAATTATGGAGCAGCTCTTCATATGAAATCTTTTGTTTTTCCGAAAACTCTTTTAATGTACCGGTATATTCAGTAAAGTCTTGAGGTAAATATGATATTTTCAAGCCATTGGTTAACGCAAACTGGCCTTGATATGACACATCATTTGCTTTACCTAATAGCAATTTCAAAAAGGTCGATTTACCAGTACCGTTTTTGCCTTCTAGAGAAATGACGCCCTTATTTTCAACAATCATGTTTAGATCTTCAAAAAGCTGTTTATCTTGAACCCTCAAAGACAAGTGCTGGGTTTCAAGTAAAGTTTGATGATAGTTTGGCTGGAAGTTAATAGTTAAATCAGGTACATCTTCGATGTTGGTCATCAAACCTTTTTTAGCTTCAATATCTTTATTAATTCTATTAGATAAATTTGTCGACCTCTTCATAATTTTAGCGGCTTTATGACTATAGAATCCTTTGTTGATATTAGCGTGAATTTCATTATCGTGTGCTTTAGCATTCTTTTGATTTTCAGACTTATTAGAATACTTCTTTAACCGTAATTGACTTTCATTAAGTCGTCTAACTTCACCTTTTAGCTTCTCATTTTTATCGCGATTAAATTGATCCCTTTTCTCTTTTGTATCTTCATAGCTAGCATAATTTCCTTGATACAAATGAATTTCAGTATTTTCAATTGCCAAAATATGATCAGTAATTTGATTCAAAAAATCACGGTCGTGGCTAACAACAATGTAGCCTTTATCATGTTTTTTCAAATACTTTGCTACTTGCAAACGACTAGCCTCATCCAAATGATTGGTAGGTTCATCAATTAACGGAAATGCATCCCTATTAGTAAAAGACAGCGCAAGCAAAACCTTAGTTTGTTCACCACCACTCAAAGTATTGAATGGCTGCCAGAGTAAATCCGGATCAGCACCTAATAAATTCATTTCTCGCTCAAGCTCCCACTGTTCAAAAGAAGCTTTGTCTTGCAACTCATATAAAGTAATATTGTCAGGATTATTAATTTTAATTGGAAAGTAAGAAAAAGCTAGTTTACTTTCAATTTTACAGGTTCCCTGTAGTTTTCCTCTTAGTAAATTTAGAAATGTAGTCTTACCTCTACCATTTCTCCCTACTAAGCCTAATTTCCAACTACTATCCAAGTTCAAATTTAAGTCATTAAAAATATTGTCACTGGCATCTTCGTATCTAAAAGAAAGGTTTGAAATCTTAATATTGCTCATGAAATCACCTCACGCAAAAGAGAGTCTACACTTTTGCCAAGCATAGACTCTCCCTATTTTTGCGTACAAAAAAGAGGCATCCCGTCTACGTCAATCTTGCCAAAAGTGCATAATCTCACTATCTACCTAAAAGTACATTGTTCAACTATGCTTCATTTTGCAAGATTAAAGACGCAACGGCGATCCCTCTTTCTAAATTTGAATTTCAATTGATACAAAAAGTGTATCATGAATAATATTACATTTCAACTATTATTCCGCAAAATATTCCTTGATTTCTTTTTGATCCTTCTCAAGTTGCTTTTTCAACTCATCCAAACCAGCGAATTTTATTTCTCCACGTGTGTACTTATACCACTTTATTTTTATCGGTTCACCATAAATATCTTGATCAAAATCAAAAATATTAGATTCAATATAAATACGCTTTTCTTGACCAATGGTAACGTTATAACCAACGCTAGTCATTGATTCATACCATTTACCATTAACTTCAGTTTTAGTGGCATAAACGCCAATTTTAGGGATCACCTTGTGATCGGCCCAGATTAAATTAGCAGTTGGAAAGCCAAGCTTATGTCCATTACGTTTGCCATGTCCTATGATTCCACTCATCACATAATGATGACCCATCAGTTCATATGCAAGTTCCATATCGCCATCTTTAATGGCTTGGCGAATTTCAGTAGAACCAATCTTTTTACCAGCAAAAATCTGCTTAGGCATCACTACAATATCAAAGCGCCCCTTAGCATAATCTGGCAAACGATCCATATTGGCAATTTCCTTTGGACCATATGTATAGTCAAAGCCTGCTACAATAGTGTCCGCATTCAATTTAACGATTACATTATCGACAAAATCTTGTGCCCCGATTTGACTAAATTCCTTGGTAAATGGCATCACAGCCAGATAATCAACCCCTAATTCAGACATCTTGTCTGCCTTTTCTTCGAGCGTTTCAAGATATTTAAAATTCTTTTTGTCCTCATAAACTTCTTTAGGATGTCGGTCAAAAGTCATCACTACTAAAGGCAGATTCTTTTGATCAGTAATTTCTTTTGCTCGCTTGATTAATTTTTGATGTCCCAAATGAACCCCATCAAAAAAGCCGAGAGCAAGCACTACTTTTGAAGATAGAATATTTTCTTTAACTGGATAAGTTAAATGAACGATTTTCACAACTAATTCCTTCGTTTCAATTATTCATTTTGAAGCAACATTAGACTTGGGCAATAGAGTCTCCCCTTATTCTCATAAATTGCCTTAACTTTTTTATTGTACCTTAAAGCTACCTTTTTGGCATCTGTTTCTAACTTAATCCAAGCACCATTTTGTACTTTCTTCCATTGATCATCTGATAAATCAATAGTTTCATAATTGGTGAAAAAGGCATCAATTGGTTGAATCAACTCATCAGCTTTCTCCGGATTTGCCTCAATCTCACTTAATTTTACTGCTTGTGAGATATCAAAGCCAGAACTAGCAGTTCTTCTTAATTCGGTCATAACGGCTGGCTTACCTAGTTTTTCTCCTAAATCATTAACTAATGATCTAACGTAGGTTCCTTTACTGCATTCAATTTCGAAGCCAAAACTTTCTTGACCTTTTTCTTCGTCAAAAACAGGTCTATCTATTAAAAGATAGTCATAGATATCAACTATTCGCTTAGGACGCTCAACAGCAATACCTTCACGGGCATATTCATATAAGTGCTTACCATTTACTTTAACCGCTGAATAAATCGGTGGAACCTGCTCAATTTCGCCCTTAAAAGAATCCATTCCAGCCTGAATCTCTTCAGTAGTAAAAGGATGATCAAGCTTTTCTTCCTTTAAAACCGTACCCGTTGCATCATATGAATCAGTAGCATAACCCAACAAGCCTTGGCCTTCATACTTCTTAGGACGTGTGTGCATCAATTCGATTAATTTGGTAGCTTGACCAATTGCAATAGGCAAAACTCCCGTTACTTCAGGATCCAATGTACCAGCATGACCAATTTTTCTAATATGCAACGCACGACGCAAATGGTAAACAACATCTGCGCTTGTCATATCCTTGTCTTTATCAATCACTAAAATTCCATTTAACATATTTATATCCTATCTAGCTAACAAAAAAAGCGCCTTAACGGCGCCTTTTTTACTTACTTGCCCGTTCAGCATCTTGCTTTTTAACTTCTGCAATTAAACGGTCAATTTTACTACCATATTTTACTGAATTATCACGTTTGAAAATAAGTTCAGGAACTTTATATACAGTCAAAGTTTGACCAAGCAAATGACGCATCATGCCCTTTGCCTTTTCTAAGCCTTCTTCGACTTCCTTTTCTTTTTCAACATCTTCAGTTAATAAACTGTAGTAAACAGTTGCATATGAAAGATCATTCGTACATTCAACCGCAGTGATTGTAACTTCGCTTAAACGAGGATCACGAATTTTCTTTTGTAAAATTTTGGTTAATTCGCGAAGGATTTCTCCTTCAACACGACCAATTCTATGCTTCATGCTTGCCTCCTAAAATAATTACTTAGGTTCAACTTGTTGCATTTCGTATACTTCGAATTCGTCGCCAACCTTGATATCGTTGTAGTCCTTAATAGTCAAACCACAATCGTTACCTTGCTTAACTTCCTTAACATCGTCCTTGAATCTCTTAAGTGATGCAATTTCGCCATCGTATTTAACGATACCGTCACGAATAACTCTAATCTTAGAATCGTTCTTAACTACACCCTTATCAACGAAGGAACCAGCAATTGTACCAACCTTAGAAACCTTCCAAGTTTCACGAACTGTTAAGTTACCGATAACCTTTTCTTCGTAAGTTGGTTCAAGCATACCCTTCATGGCAGCAGTAACATCATCAATAGCCTTGTAGATGACACTGTACAAGCGAATATCAACAGAGTCAGTTTCTGCTTGACTCTTAGCAGTTGCAGTTGGACGAACGTTGAAACCAATAATAAATGCATTAGATGCACCAGCTAAAGTAACATCTGATTCATTAATTGCACCAACGCCTGAGTGAATAATGTTGACACGTACGCCTTCAACTTCGATCTTTTCAAGTGATTGTTGCAAAGCTTCTACTGAACCTTGAACATCAGCCTTCAAGACAATGTCAACCTCTTTCATGTTTTCCTTCTTCATAGTATCGAAGAGGTTATCAAGAGTAACGTGTTGTACCTTTTCACGAGACTTTTGCAATGATTGTTGTGCTCTAGCTTCACCAACGCTTCTTGCAGTCTTTTCATCCTTAAACTCAACCAACTTATCAGCTGATTCAGGAACATCGTTCAAACCAGTAATTTCAACAGGTTCTGATGGGGTTGCCTTCTTAACTTGACGTCCACGATCGTTGGTCATTGTACGTACACGACCGAAAGTATCACCAACAACGATTGGATCACCAATATTAAGTGTACCTTGTTGGATCAAAACGTCGGCTACAGGGCCACGACCACGTGACAAACGGGCTTCAATTACAGTACCGATAGCCATTTCAGTAGGATTTGCCTTAAGTTCCATCACATCAGCTTGAAGCAAAATCATTTGAAGCAAGTCATCAACGTTTTGACCAGTCTTAGCTGAAATGTTAACGAAGATTGTGTCACCACCGTAATCTTCAGGAATTAAGTTATACTTCATTAATTCTTCGGTTACGTGTTGTGGGTTGGCACCTGGTTTATCCATCTTGTTGATTGCAACAATAATTGGAACATTAGCACTCTTAGCGTGGTCAATAGCTTCAACAGTCTGTGGCATTACACCGTCATCTGCAGCTACAACTAAGACAACAATATCAGTGATTTCAGCACCACGTGCACGCATGTTTGAGAATGCGGCGTGTCCTGGAGTATCCAAGAAAGTAATCAAACGGTTGTCTAATCTAACTTGGTAAGCACCGATCTTCTGAGTGATACCACCAGCTTCGTGAGCTGAAACGTGAGTATGACGTAAGCGGTCAAGCAAGGTAGTCTTACCGTGGTCAACGTGACCCATGATAGTAACTACTGGTGGACGCTTAACTTGGTTCTTAGACTTCTTTGATTCTTCCATTCTCTTGTTGTAAAGAGTGTCAATATCAGAGATATCTTCATGAACCTTTTGCTTAGCATCAATACCGTATTCAGCAGCCAATAATTCAATAGTATCCTTATCTAATGATTGGTTTTGGTTAGTCAAAACACCAAGCATGAATAGCTTCTTAACGATTTCTGCTGGTTCACGGTGAAGTAATTTACCAAGGTCTTGTGCGTTCATACCCTCTTCGTAAACCAATACTTCTGGTAATGGACGTTCCTTACGCTTAGTAGGTTGCTTCTTTGGCTTTTGTTCTTGTTGCTTCTTCCTGTTCTTACGACGTTTTCTTTCTGAACGATCTGAATGTTCACTGTGTCCGTTGAAGAATTGGTTCTTACCCTTACGGCCTGGCTTACCTGTATTTCTACCATGATCATTGCCACGTCTATCATCCTTAGGAGCTTCTGGCATGGTAACCTTAGCAGCTACTCTTTCATTAGCTGATGGTTGATTTTGCTTTAAACGAGCTGGGGATGGCTTTAAAATCTTAGGACCAATTACTTTCTTTTCAACTGGTGCTGACTTCTTTTTGTTGTTATCGTTATTAGTTTTCTTATTATTTTTCACTGGTTGTTCTTGTTTTGGATGTTTCAACTGTTCGTGATATTCTTTCTTAGCTTTTTGAGCTTCCTTGTTAAGTTGGCCTTCTTCGGCACGTTGCTTTTGCTTAAATTGTTGAAGCAAAGCTGCGGCCTTGGGCTTACCTGAATTAGCTCTATTATTGC
This sequence comes from Lactobacillus sp. N54.MGS-719, assembly GCF_000980505.1. Classification (NCBI taxonomy): domain Bacteria; kingdom Bacillati; phylum Bacillota; class Bacilli; order Lactobacillales; family Lactobacillaceae; genus Lactobacillus; species Lactobacillus sp. N54.MGS-719. Next base: position 19,256 of record NZ_LARO01000006.1, on the reverse strand, counting down.
CGCGTTCGTTTCGATTATCACGATTACGATCATTATTTTGACGACGTTTATTATTACGTCTTCTTGGCTTCTTAGAAGAATTATTATCTTCTTGTTTCCTTTCATTCTTGCGAATAGAAGAAATAGAGATCTTAATCTTATTATTCTTCTTGGCGGGAGCGGAGTTTTGGAAACTACTCTTTAATTTTGCAGCCTGTACATCATCAATTGATGACATGTGATTTTTCACATCAAAGCCTAAATCCTTTGCTTTTTGGACTACAACTTTATTATCAACGCCTACTTCTTTTGCGACTTCATAAATTCTTTTCTTTGCCATCCAATCACACTCCTTCATTTATTCTTTTAACTAATGCCTTAGCAAAACCAGCATCAGTTAATCCTAAAACTTTTCGTTTCTTGCCAATTGCTTTTGACATTTCACTAGCCGAAAATGAGTTTATCATAGGAATATTATTTTTTCTGGCAACGCGATCCACTTTCTCTGCAGTGTTTGCTTGAACATCACTAGCAAGCAGGATCAGCTTTATTTTTCCTTTATTTGTTTCGGTAATTACAGTTTCAGTGCCTGTTGTTAATTTTCCAGCACGCTCTGCTAAACCTAACAAATTAATTGCTTTTTGTCTATTTTGCAATCTTATTTATCACCAAATAATTCTTTCCTTGCTTTCTGATGATCAACATAAGAATAAAGCTCATCGTAGAAACTGTCTGGGATCTTAGCTCCTAAGCTGCGATCTAAAACATGTTTTTCTTTTGCAGCTTCGATCTTAGTTGGATCAAGTGAAACATATGCTCCTCTTCCTGCCTTTTTACCAGTAGGATCGACAGAAACATTCTTTTCTTTATCAATCACGATACGAACCAATTCTTTTTTAGGTTGCATTGTATCGGTTAATAAATCCTTCCGCATTGGGATTTTTCTTTTTTTCAAAAAATCACCTATTCTTCAGTATTATCTTCTGTAGTATCAGTGTTATCTGTATCTGCAGCTTCAGCATCATTTGAAGCAGTTTCTTCATTAGTTGCTGATTCTTGACTTTCATCAGCTGCATCTTCACTATCAGAATCTGATGAATTTTCGTCAACAAATTCTACTTCGGATTCTGGACGGATATCAATCTTGTAGCCAGTCAAACGAGCTGCAAGACGTACGTTTTGCCCCTTCTTACCAATGGCAAGTGATAATTGGTAATCTGGCACAATTACCAAAGCACTCTTTTCATCTTCATCATCGCCAAATTGAACAGCAATTACTTCTGCTGGGTTCAATGCATTAGCTATAAAGTCTGATGGGTCTTCTTCGTACTTAACGATATCGATGTTTTCACCGCCAAGCTCATTAACAACGTTTTGAACACGAGCACCCTTTTGACCTACACAAGTTCCGACTGGATCAATGTTAGGATCATTTGACTTAACAGCCATCTTGGTACGATCGCCAGCTTCACGAGCGATTGAAACAATTTCAACGGTTCCATCATAAATTTCTGGAACTTCTTGTTCAAACAAACGCTTAACCATATCGGGAGCAGTTCTAGATACAGTAATTTGGGCACCCTTTGAATCTGAACCTACGTGAGTTACCAATACACGAATTTGATCTTGTGGATTGTAAACTTCATTAGGCATTTGATCGTGATGTGGCATTACAGCTTCAACATTGCCAATTTTAACATAAACAAAGCGATTATCACGACGTTCTACAGTACCTGTAACAAGTTCATCTTCATATTGAGAATATTCATCAATAATATGATTTCTTTCTGCTTCACGCAAACGTTGCATAATAACTTGCTTAGCAGTTTGAGCAGCGATACGACCAAAGTTCTTAGGAGTCACTTCAAAGCGAATTTCATCGCCAACTTCATAAGCACGGTTGATGGCTAAAGCATCCTTTAAGCTGACTTCCAAACGATCGTCTTGAACTTCGTCAACAACGGTCTTAACAGCCATAACCTTAAAGTCGCCCTTTCTTTCGTCAAAATCAACTTCAACGTTTTGTGCTTGTTTATAATTCTTCTTGTATGCAGCTACCAAAGCGGCTTTAATTGCATCAACAATAACATCTTGCTTAATGCCCTTAGTCTTTTCTAAGGTGGCAAACGCTTCTAGCATTTCTTTAGACATAAGTTTTTAATCAGCCTTTCTAAAATTCAATTGCAAAACGAATATTTGCAATTAACTTACGGGGAACAGTTAATGTTTTTCGTCTTGTCTTATCTCTTACTTCCAATACAATCTCTTCATCATTATATGACTTAAGCGTACCTTCATACACTTTTTTGTCCTTAATTTTTTGATAGAGACCTATATGAATATAATCATTCAAAGCCTTTTTCCAATCTGCTTCAGTCTTAATTGGACGTTCAGCACCTGGAGATGATAATTCCAAAACATATGGTTCAGGGAATGGATCTGGATTAATCGTATCGAGCTTTTCAGAAACGAGTTCACTCAAAGCTGCGATTTCATCAATATCGATTCCATTTGGTTCACGATCTACATAGATGCGTAAATAATTTTGTCCCTTTTCCTTAACGTATTCCATATCAACCAACATGTCGCCATGTTCATCAATAATTGGTTCAACAACTGGACGAACAAGATCTATAACTTTAGACAAAAATTTTCCTCCGTAATAAAAAGAGTGAGCATTACTGCTCACTCGAATTTACCTATTCGAACTTCTCTAGTAGTATACCATGTTTTACTAAACAATGTAAAATCAGATATCTAGAAAAGAGACAATTGATTTTCGTCAGGCATCCCTTCCAAGACGCCATTATCTTCAAAATAGTTCATGATAGTTTGTGAAACTTTACCACGCTTAGCCAAATCCTCTTTAGATAAGAATTTCTTTTCGGCACGGGCGGCAACAATCTGCTTAGCAGCGTTATCACCTAAACCAGGTACGGCGTTAAATGGAGCTAAAATAGTATGCTTATCCAAGATCTTAAAGTCGGTGGCTTCAGATTGATCGATATCAACCATCTTGATCTTAATGCCACGTTCAAGACATTCATTAGCAATTTCCAAAACCGTTAACAAACTCTTATCCTTAGCTGAGGCATCCATTCCTTTATCTTGAATTTCTTTCATCGCTGCTTTAACAGTATTTTTACCATGACTCATTGCAACTAAATCAAACAAGTCGGCACGAACTGAGAAATAAGCAGTGTAGTAAATTTCAGGATAGTACACTTTAAACCAAGCAATTCTCAAAGCCATCAAAATATAGGCAGTGGCGTGAGCCTTAGGGAACATGTACTTGATCTTCAAACAAGATGGAATGTACCAATCTGGAATCTTCTTGTTCTTTTTAAGAACAGCCATGTTTTCATCACTAATCCCGCGACCGTGACGAACTGATTCCATGGTTGAGAAGGCTACTTCTGGTTTTACGCCCCAGTGAATCAAGTCCATCATGATGTTGTCACGACAACCAATAACGTCCTTCAACTTGCAAGTACCGTTGTTAACCAAATCTTCGGCATTGCCTAGCCATACGTCAGTACCGTGTGATAAACCAGAAATCTGCAATAATTCGGCAAAAGTAGTTGGCTTAGTTTCTTCAAGCATCCCTCTAACGAAACGCGTACCAAATTCTGGTACTCCCAAAGTACCTGTTTGTGAACCAATTTGTTCAGGAGTAACTCCTAAAGCCTTAGTACTTGAGAATAATGACATGACACCTGGATCATCTGGTGGAATAGTCAGTGGATCAATTCCTGACAGGTCCTGCAAGTGACGAATCATCGTTGGGTCATCGTGTCCCAGAATATCGAACTTCAAGATGTTATCGTGAATGGAGTGGAAGTCGTAGTGCGTAATTAACCAAGCAGCATTCACATCATCGGCTGGGTATGACACAGGAGTAAAGTCGTAAATATCCATATCATCTGGAACTACAACAATTCCGGCTGGGTGCTGACCCGTTGTTCTCTTAACCCCACGAATTCCGCTGGCTAAACGATCTAGTTCTGCGTTACGCAACTTCAAGTTTCGCTCTTCGTCAAAGTGCTTAGCATAACCATAGGCTGTCTTATCAGCAACAGTGGCAATAGTTCCGGCACGATATGAATTATCGGGTCCAAACATTACTCGAATAAAGTTATGAGCTACTGGTTGGTAGTCACCTGAGAAGTTCAAATCGATATCAGGAACCTTATCACCGTGGAAGCCCAAGAAAGTGGCAAACGGAATATCCTGACCATCTTTTACCAATGGAGTACCACATTTTGGACAATTCTTATCAGGTAAGTCAAAACCTGAACCATATTCCCCATTTTCAAAGAATTGCGAATACTTACACTTAGGACAGCGGTAGTGCGGTGCAAGTGGGTTAACTTCAGTAATACCAGACATTGTGGCTACCAAACTAGAACCTACGGAACCACGGGAACCTACCAGATAACCATCCTTATTGGATTTGGCTACCAGACGTTGTGAAATCAAGTAAATAACCGCATAACCATTAGAAATAATGGAATTAAGCTCCAAATCAATACGGTCCTTAACGATTTTTGGCAAAGGATTACCGTACAATTCGTAAGCTTTATCATAGGTCAATTTCTTCATTTCTTCATCAGCATGGGCAATGTGAGGTGGATACAAGCCATCTTTAATAGGCTGAATTTCAGAAATTTCATCCGCAATCTTATTAGTATTTTCAATTACGATTTCTTTAGCTATATCCTCACCTAAGAAACTAAAGGCATCCAGCATTTCCTGTGTTGAATAGAAATGTAGATCTGGTTGTGGCTTGTTTCGATTTGGATTAGAACGTTGCGCAGAAATCAGAATCGTCCGATAAATCGCATCATGTGGTTCAACATAGTGCGAATCACCAGTCGCTACAACAGGTTTATTTAATTCTTTACCTAGTTTATAGATATTGCTGATAATTTCTTCAAGCTGATCTTCATCTTTGATCAACCCATCAGCAATTAATTGTGAGTATGTTGCTGGTGGTTGAACTTCCAAGAAGTCATAGAACTTGGCCTTTTCACGTGCTTCATCGTAACCTTTTTGCATCATAGCAACAAAGACGTCACCTTGCCAGCAGCCTGAGCCGTACAAAAGTCCTTCGTGCAAATCTGCCAAATTAGACTTAGGCGTTCTAGGAATACGGTAAAAGTCTTTCGTACTTGCGATTGAAACTAATTTATACAGATTCTTTAAACCTTTTTGGTCTTTAGCTAGCACCGTCATATGAGAAGGACGAGCACGCTTATATACTTCGCCATGTGCTGCATAACCGTTTAAGTTGTTCAAATTGTCTTCATTGTATTTTTTCTTAAAGGCATCTAACAACTTATACATCAAATAACCAGTAGCTTCGGCATCTTGGTTAGCTCTATGGTGGTGTTCCAATGAAACATTGTACTTCTTAGCTAATGAATCCAAGGTGTGACGGTTCTGTTCTGGGTGAAGCAAACGAGATACTTCAAGCGTATCAACAACAGGTTGAGTAATTTCGCTGAGACCTGCTCTTCTTAAAGCAGCGTTGACAAAACCAACGTCAAATTGAACGTTGTGTCCACAAAGAGGACGATCACCGTAGAAGTCTTGGAACTGTTTAATTACGACGTCTTCATCATCAGCTGCACTAACCATTTCATCTGTAATAGAAGTCAAATTAATGGTTTGTTCACTCAATGGATGGTGCGGATTGATAAATTTATCAAATCTTTCAAGCACTTCACCATTTTTCATCTTTACGGCACCAATTTCAATAATCGTGTCGTAAACAGATGAAAGTCCTGTAGTTTCAACGTCGAAGATTACAAATTCACGATCTTCATAGGTCATTGGAGCCGGATTTAAAACCAGTAATGCATGATCATCAATCATATTGGCTTCAACACCATAAAGAATCTTCATACCAGTAGCTTTACCTGTGCTGTAGGCTTCTGGGAAGGATTGAACATCCCCATGGTCCGTAATCGCAATTGCTTTTTGGCCAAACTTTTTAGCTGTTTTAATAAAATCAGTTGGCGTATTAGTAGCGTCAAGTTGACTCATATTAGTATGCAAGTGCAACTCAACACGCTTTTGGTCGCCTTCATACTTTTCAGTTCTACCAACATGTTCTACTGTTTCAAAGCTACTAATATTGAAAACAACATCATGTTGATATTGGTCATCGGTTGCAGTACCCTGCATTTTTGCCCAGGTGCCTGGTTTGATCGCTGACATCTGCTCAATTTGTTCCTTATCAGAAACAAACTTCTTAAAAGCAATTGAATCACTATAATCGGTGATTTCACCGGTAAAAATTACCGCACCTGACTTTAATTCACGGCTCTCAATATTGAAGATATTACCTTCAATAACGACATTGCGCGTACCGTCTTCTACATCTTGAATTTGAGTAATCGGAGCATTTTCATCTAACTTGCGTTTACCATAACTAGTTCGTTTAGTTGGGTATTGACGCGGTTGGGGCTTGGCCTTTTCAGGAGTCTGCTCAAATTGCTTTTGCATATCCTTTTCATGTTCCTCATGCCGCTCTTCCAAACTTTGCAAGTTATTTTCCATGCTCGATTGATCAACCTGAGTGATAAACTTCAGATTAAAGAAGCCATATTTGCGCATTTCTAGAGCAAGATCATCTAAAGCTTTTTGTTCGATGATTCCGTCAATAATATTGTTATCTACTGGTATTACCCAACGACCATCGACTTTTTCTGGTTTTTGACCCGCCAAAAATTCACGCGCCATTGGTTGCAAAACATTAGAATTTTGCACTGCATAATGCCAATACTTTGGTAAATATTGATCCGAGCCATCACCAGTATTAACAAAAAATCTTACATTTACAAAAGAAGCAAAACTTTCTTCTATAGCTTTTCTTAATGCCACATAGGTATCGTACTGTAATGGAGTATCAAAAAAAACGTGGATATCCCACCTATGTTCTTTAGCGTAAACATCCACGTTTTCAATCTTCCCTTTTTGAAGAAGTTCATTATCTTCAAAACTGTCTGGGAAATGAACCTGTTTGAGCAATTTTAAGAAAAGATCGTTTTTATTGGTCACAAAAATTATCCTAACTCTTGATTTACAAACTTATCTAATTCATCAATTGACATTTCAGTTGCCTTAGCATCAGTTGGTCTCTTAACTTCAACAATACCATCAGCAGCCTTCTTACCAATCGTAATTCTAATTGGTGCACCAACTAAGTCAGCATCAGCAAACTTAACACCGGCACGTTCCTTACGATCGTCATATAAAACATCATACTTTTCACTGAATTTCTTTTCAAGTTTTTCAGCTAATTCAGTTTGATCATCCTTGTTCATCTTCATTTGAACAATATGAATTTCAAATGGTGCAATTTCCTTTGGCCATGCTACACCGCGTTCAGTTAAGTGTTGTTCAACTGCTGCAGAAAGCATTCTAGTTACACCAATACCGTATGAACCCATAATAACTGGTTGTGCTTTACCATTTTGGTCCAAGAAGTCAGCACCCATGGTCTTAGTGTAGTAAGTACCCAACTTAAAGATGTGACCTACTTCGATTGAAGTAGTGAACTTAAGTGGTAAATGATCAACTGGGTCTGGTTCACCTTCGTTAGCAACTCTAAGGTCAGCAAATTCATCAACCTTGAAGTCACGATCTAAGTTAGCGTTCTTGTATTGGTAGTCAGTTTCGCCTGCACCAACAACAACGTTGTAAAGATCCTTAACAGTTTCATCAGCAATGATCTTATCAGCCCAGTCTGCATTTACAGGACCTACGCCGCCCTTTTCACTACCAGTGATTTCTTTCAAATCCTTGGTATCAGCTTCATGAATTTCATCAGCATCAAGGACGTGGCCTAATTTTACTTCGTTGATTTGCTTATCACCACGAATTAAAACTAAGATCTTTTGACCATCGGCGATGTAAAGAATACTCTTAACAATTCTAGTTGCAGGAACATCTAAGAATTTAGCCAATTTTTCAATAGTATCGCAATCAGGGGTTGATACCTTAGTTAATTCCTTAGGATCTTCAGGATCTTGTTTAAATGTGTCAATACTCTTGGCCATTTCAAGGTTAGCAGCATAAGTACCATTTTCGTTAGTAGCAATGGTATCCTCACCAATAGCTGCAGGAGCTTGGAATTCAGTAGAATTCTTACCACCCATTGTACCTGAGTCAGCGATTACGGGGTGAACAGTTACACCGGCACGCTTGAAAATACGCTTGTAGGCATTTTCTTGATCGTTAAATTGTTCATCCAATTGATCACGAGTAGCAGCAAAACTGTAACCGTCAAGCATTACAAATTCACGACCACGAAGAAGACCGAAACGAGGACGGTTTTCATCACGGAATTTGGTTTGAATTTGGTAAAGAGCCATTGGCATTTGCTTGTAACTCTTTAAGTTCTTAGCAATGATTTCCGTGAATGTTTCTTCATGAGTAGGTCCTAATAAACTTTCACGGCCATGACGGTCCTTAAGTTTAAACATTTCTGGACCATACTTCTTGTAACGACCAGATTCTTGCCATAAAGTTGCTGGAAGCAAGTGAGGCATAATCATTTCTGGAACATTGATTCTATCCATTTCTTGTTCAATGATTGCTTCAGCCTTGCGTAAAACACGGTAACCTAATGGAAGGTAAGCATAAACACCAGCAGTAACTTGGCGAATGTAGCCACCTCTAATCATCAATTTATGACTTTCAGCCACAGCATCGGATGGTGCTTCCTTTAATGTTGGCATAAAAAATTTTGATTGACGCATTATTTTTTTATAATCTCCTAAAGTAAAAACAAAACTAACTAACAAATATTTATTTAATAAAGTAGCGATAAATATCGTTACCTGTAACTGCAATGATCAAAACTAACAATAGACCAAAGCCAATTAATTCGACGATAGCCTCATGTTCCTCTGAAATCGGCTTTCCACGAACTAATTCAATTAAGTTCAATAAAAGTTTACCACCGTCTAACCCTGGAATTGGAATTAAGTTAACGATTCCCAAGTTAATTGAAATCATCCCCAAAAAGGCTAATACATAAGTAAAGCCCATTTGAGAAACTTGAGAAGTTTGAGAATAAATTCCAACTGGGCCAGACAATTTATTCAAACTAAAGTGTCTAAACAAATTACCAACTGCATTAAAAATTAAACCTGTAGTTGAAACGGCTGTATCCCAGCCTCTCTTTAGTTTAACACCAGCATTTTCATTGCTTTTGGCAACAATACCGATTTGGTAAATTTTTTGTCCTTGAATCTTATGAACCTTTGGCTTTACTGCCACAGTTCTACTTGAGCCATTCTTCTCTAATTTAAAGCGTAATTCTTTACCATTGCTCTGATTAATTTTAGCGGATACTTGATCAAAATTATCGATCTTTTGACCATTAATCGCAACGATTTTATCGCCAGGCTCAATTTTAGCACTTCTGGCTGGAGAATTTGCTTCAGTAGAGCCAATAGTTGTTGTAGCCGGACCTGGAACAGTAAATGTCCAAATCAAGAACACTACAAAACCAAGCAAAATATTCATAAAAGGACCGGCAAAATTGGTTGCCAGTTTTTGCCAAACATTAGCTTGATTGAATTGAGTATCACGTGGAGCGATGATTAATTCGGTACCATTCTTTTCAATGATAGTAGCATCATGGTTTACATGATAAGTAACCGGATCATTTTCATCCCCGTTTTCATAACCTTCAATAATCAAGCTGTCTACCAAATCGGCCTTTGTTACTTGTACAGGAATTCCTTCAATGGGCATGTCAGATTCAGAAGCATCAATTCTAACAACTTCGTTTTGATCATTTAACTGCAAGATTACAGTCATACCCGGATCTAATTTGCTCTCATCATCAGAACCTGCTAAACGAACATAACCACCTAATGGCAACCAACGAATAGTATACGTCGTAGGGTTCCGTCTAATCTGAAAGAGCTTTGGACCCATACCAATAGAAAATTCACGGACAAGAATACCTGACTTTTTAGCTACAATGAAGTGCCCAAATTCATGGACAAAGACAAGTAAGCCAAAGACGACTAAAAAGATTAGTATACCTCTCAATAAAATTCTCCTAATGTACAATACCTAAAATAGCTGCAACAACAGGCAATACAAATAGCATACTATCAAAACGGTCTAAGATACCACCGTGACCTGGTAAGATCTTACCTGAGTCTTTAACACCATAAAAACGTTTGTATGCTGATTCAACCAAGTCACCCATTTGGCCAACGATTGAAAGGATAAATGCCAAACCAACCATTGATAATTCTGAAACGCCAAATGTAATGTTGAAGTGACTCAAAATTGCTAAATAGATTGCACTAAAAATCAATGCACAAATTACGGCACCAATAGAACCTTCCCATGTCTTGTTAGGACTAATTACTGGCCATAACTTATGCTTACCGATCTTACGACCGATCATGTATGCACCAATATCAGTTGACCAAACAACTACAAATACATAACCCAATAAAGCTAAACCGTTTTGTGGGTATGCTCTGATTGCGGCCATGTAGTGGAAGCCGAGTCCAATATAAAGAGCTGCTAAAACATAAACACCCACATCATCAAAAGTTGTCTTGTTCTTGGAAAGAACAGTCCAAGTCAAGAAAATCATGACAATGCCATAAAATACACCCAACTTAGTTATATTTGATGGGAATACTTTGAAAAATGAGTCTGGAACAGTCCAGGTCAAAGTTGCAAGCAGAGCTAATACGAAATCAAATGATACTAAAAGTTGTTTCTTCATTAAAAAGATCTCGCTAATACCAACTGCTGCAAAAAGTACAGTCAGCCAGTCCATCCAAAGACCGCCTGCTAATACAATTGGAATAAATAAGATTAAGGCAATAACTGCCGTAATTACACGTTGTTTCATACTAACTATCCGATTCGTCTACCTTACCAAAGCGCCGGTTACGGTGCTTAAATTCATTAACAAATTGTTTTAAATCATCTGCATCAAAGTCAGGCCAGTTTTTATCACTGAAAGCCAATTCTGAATAAGCCAATTGCCAGAGCAAGAAATTAGAAATTCGTTGTTCACCTGAAGTTCTGATCAATAAATCAGGATCTTGGTATTTACCAAAATGACCGGTCATTAAATGATCGGAAATCATTTTTTCAGTAATATCTTCGCTCTTTAGTTCACCAGCTTCAATTAAGCCACCAATTTCTTGAACTGCAGAAGTAATTTCTCTTCTTGAGCCATAGTTAAAAGCAAAGTTGAGAATTAAGCCAGTATTATTAGCTGTTTCTGCCATTGCCCGTTGAACAATTTGATAAGTTTTTTCTGGAAGTTCATCCAAATATCCCATAATGTTAACCTTAACGTTGTTTTCCATTAAAGTTGGCATATATTTATCAAAAAAGCGTACGGGTAAATTCATCAAATAGGCAACTTCTTCTTTAGGTCTAGCCCAGTTTTCAGTAGAAAAAGCGTATAAAGTTAATATCTTAATGCCCAATTTATCAGCGGCAAGAGTAATGCGTTCAACATTATCCATACCTTCACGGTGACCGTAGAATCGCGGCTTATGGCGTTTTTTAGCCCATCTACCATTACCATCCATAATGATGGCAAGATGATTTAATTCATTATCCTTCTTACTCATGTTTAACCCTGAGTAATTTCCTTACGCTTTTCATCAGCAAGTTGATCAATCTTCTTGGCTGCGCCATCAGTAACCTTTTGAACTTGCTTTTCTAAGTTGCGTTGTTCATCTTCGGTAATGTCGCCATCTTTTTCTTCTCTCTTCAAAGAGTTCATGGCATCACGACGAACGTTTCTAACGGCAATCTTTGCTTCTTCAGCGTACTTACCAACTTCCTTGGCAATTTCTTCTCTTCTTTCACCAGTAAGTTGTGGAATTACCAATCTGATAACCTTACCATCGTTTGCTGGAGTTAAACCAAGGTTTGAAGCCAAAAGTGCGTGTTCAATATCATCCAAACTGTTTTGGTCGTATGGAGTAATCAATAAAACACGTGGTTCTGGAATAGTAATACTTGACATTTGAGTCAATGGTGTAGGTGCACCGTAGTATTCAACTTGAACGTTATCAAGCAAAGCTGCGTTGGCAACACCTGCACGAATTGAAGCTAACTTCTTTTGATAAACCTTAATAGATTTATCCATATTTTCTTGTGCTTTTTTAATAGTTTCGTTGTTCATTATTTATTACCTCTAATTACAGTACCAATATTTTCACCCAAAACAACCTTCTTAATGTTGCCTGGTGTGTTAACGTTAAATACAATTAATGGGATTTCGGTATCCATTGACAATGAACTTGCAGTTCTGTCCATTACCTTTAAGTTCTTTGAAATCAAATCAAGTTGAGTTAATTCACTAAACTTAGTTGCTGAAGGATCTACCTTAGGATCGGCTGAGTAAACACCATCCACACCATTTTTAGCCATCAAAATTACATCAGCACCAATTTCGGCAGCACGTAAAGCAGCGGTAGTATCTGTTGAGAAGTATGGATTACCAGTACCACCACCAAAGATTACAACACGGCCTTTTTCAAGGTGACGCAATGCTCTTCTTCTAATATAAGGTTCAGCAATTTGTCTCATTTCAATTGAAGTTTGCATTCTAGTAGGAACACCAACTTTTTCAAGACCATCTTGTAAAGCTAAACCATTCATAATAGTAGCAAGCATACCCATGTAGTCGGCTTGAGCACGTTCCATGCCTAACTTAGCGCCAGTTTCACCACGCCACATGTTACCGCCACCGCAGACGATACCAATTTCTACGCCTAAGTTATGAACAGACTTAATTTCTTTAGCCAAGTGACTAATAACAGTTGGATTAATTCCAGTACCTTTGTCACCGGCTAAGGCTTCACCTGATATTTTTAAAATAATGCGATTATATTTAACTTGACTCATAATGCCCTCCTCTAATAGCTTTAATTATTCTAACATATATAACTATCTAATGTCTTTCAACTAATTAAAGTCAATAAAAATTTATAAAAAAAGAAGGAGCACTTACGTACTCCTCCTTTCACTAATAGTAGTAAAAACTACTTCATTTGTTCACGAACTTCAGCAGCAAAGTCTTCTTGCTTCTTTTCAATACCTTCGCCAACTTCGTAGCGAGTGAATGAAACTAACTTAGCGCCCTTGTCCTTCAAGAATTCGCCAACAGTCTTGCTGTCGTCCATGATGTAATCTTGTGACAAAACTGCAAATTGCTTGTCAACTTGAGTGTTGTCATCGATGAAGCGTTGCATCTTACCAGGAATAATTCTATCCCAGATCTTTTCTGGCTTACCTTCTTCTTTAAGTTCAGCCTTGATGTCTTCCTTAGCCTTAGCTAAAACGTCATCAGTCAATTGCTTTGCTGAACCGTAAACAAGGTGTGGTAATGGCTTCTTGTGTACCAATGCACGACTTTCGTTATCTTGGTCGATCTTGTGGTTCATCAATGCCAATTGTTCAGTGATGAAGTCATCATCTAATTCATCTGGTGAGATAACCTTAGGGTTCATAGCAGCAATGTGCATTGCTAAGTGCTTAGCAGTTGCAGCGTCAGCACCTTCTAAGACAGTGATAACACCGATTTGGCCACCGTTGTGTTGGTAAGCACCAAATTCTTGGTCATCGTTCTTCTTTTCCAATGCGAAACGACGTAAAACAATCTTTTCACCAATAGTAGCAGTTGCGTCAACAAATGCTTGTGATAAAGTCTTGCCGTCTTCCATCTTTAATTCGCTAGCTTCTTCAGCGTTAGCAGGCTTGCCTTCGGCAATAGTCTTAGTAACGCCCTTTACTAAGTTAACGAATTTTTCGTTTTGAGAAACGAAGTCAGTTTCTGAGTTGATTTCAGTAATAGCTGCTACGTTACCAGCAACGTAAACGCCAGTTAAACCTTCAGCTGCAACGCGGTCTGCCTTCTTAGCAGCCTTAGCCATACCTTTATCGTGAAGGTATTCAATGGCCTTGTCCATGTCACCGTCAACTTCTACCAATGCCTTCTTGGCGTCCATAACGCCGGCACCGGTACGTTCACGTAATTCCTTAACTTGCTTTGCAGTAATTGCCATTAATATGTCCTCCTACAGAACTAACAGTAAAAACTAGTCTTCTGGGTTTTCTTCAGCGCTAACGATTTCGTCTGAACCATCAGCATTTTCTTTGAAGTCTACTTCAACAGTTTCGTCATCTTGACCTTGCTTACCTTCAACGATAGCGTCTGCCATAGCACCAGCGATTAAGCGGATAGCACGGATAGCGTCATCGTTTGAAGGGATAACAACGTCAATTGGATCTGGATCGGTGTTGGTGTCAACCATAGCTACAACTGGGATACCCAAAATGTTAGCTTCGTGAACAGCGATCTTTTCCTTCTTAGGATCTACTACGAACAATACATCTGGAATTCTTGGCATGTCTTCGATACCGCCTAAGAATTTTTCAAGCTTGTCCATTTCCTTAGTTAAAAGTGCAACTTCCTTCTTTGGTAATACATCGAAGGTGCCATCTTGTGACATTTCCTTTAATTGCTTTAATCTTCTAACACGACTTTGAATAGTAGTCCAGTTAGTCAAAGTACCACCTAACCAACGTTGGTTTACGTAGTATTGACCTGCACGAGTTGCTTCTTCAGCAATTGAGTCTTGAGCTTGCTTCTTAGTACCTACAAACAAGAATACGCCGCCGTCTTGTGCAACAGCCTTCATAAAGTTGTAAGCATCATCTAACATCTTGATAGTCTTTTGCAAGTCAATGATGTAGATACCATTTCTTTGAGTGAAAATGTAAGGAGCCATCTTTGGGTTCCATCTTCTAGTTTGGTGACCGAAGTGGACACCAGCTTCAAGCAATTGCTTCATAGTAACAACGTCTGCCATATTTAAATTCCTCCTATGGTTTTAAATCCTCTCAAGCGTTCGTTTCATCATCTAACCACTACCTAGGGCACCACGATGATGATCGCTCTTGATGTGTTTTTTACTTATGCTTACACAGCATACCTGACTATTCTACAAGATTTTAGTCAATCTGACAAGACTAAAATTTAATATTATGATCCCGTAAAAATTTCTCTTTCCAGCTGCGAGAATGATGCTTAAACCAATACTCTCTCTTGAGTGCCAATCTTTTATCATCAAATTGTTCATGGTAAATCATCCGCACTGGTCGTCTAGCTTTAGTATACTTAGCACCCTTACCTTCATTATGCATTTTTAAACGGTGCTCAAGATCGTTCGTAAAGCCGCCATAAAAACTACCATCATTGCAAAGCAACACATAAAAGTAATATTTACCTTTTGCATCGTGCTTTGCTCGATCTTCATCGGTCTCACGCACAATCCGTTGAATAATTGGTTGAAATTCACCATTTTGATCATGAACTTCAATTGCATCCCTCAACTCTGTGCCATCTGTTCCCGTATGCTTAACAGCTTCCACAATAATTAAATTGGTGTTTTCACCGCGATGAGAAACAAAAGGTTGAACTAGCTTGACGCTTAAATCGTACTTCATACAGTAGTAGCATATTTCTCCTAATCTTTCGGGTCGATGCACCATAAACATTTTTCCCTTCATCTTAAGAAGGCCGCTTGCCACTGCAATAATGTGTTCCAAATCGATTAGTAATTCATGACGCGCAATTGCCTTTTTTCGATCTGGATTAACTTCGTGCCCTTTTGGTGCTTTAAAATAAGGAGGATTTACAGTTACGACATCATAGCTATCCTTACGTAAAAATTTAGGAGCATTTAAGACATTATCCTTATAAACTGAAATTCGATTTTCCATATCATTTAGTTCAACTGAACGAACAGCTTGAGAATATATTTCGTCCTGAATTTCAATTGCATCATAGTGTGCCCGATTAAAATATGCCATATAGATAGTAGCCGCACAATTACCTGCACAAAGATCTGCCACTTTATCTCGGTCTCGAATTAATCCTTTAGCCCAATATGCTAAAAGCAAGGTATCCATTGAAAAACTAAAGGCAGTTTTATCTTGGATAATCCGCAGACTATCGCTGTACATGTAATCGATTCGTTCATTATCTTTAAGCTCAACCATAAAAATATTTGCCTTTCTTATCTATATATTTTTATAATAACTTAGAACAAATTGGAGGACAAAATGTTTTATAAAATTATTCGCCCCATTGTCCGTTTCATCGTTTGGGTGCTCAACGGACACTTGCACGTTCATCATAAAGACCGCCTACCTAAAGGCAATTATATTTTAGTTGCACCACACCGTACTTGGTGGGAACCACTTTTGTTTGCTCTTGGTGCTAGTCCAATGGAATTTATGTTCATGGCCAAAATTGAACTATTCAAAAATCCAGTTTTGCGCTTCATTTTAAATCATGCGCATGCTTTTCCAGTAGATCGTAAAAATCCAGGTCCATCTGCTTTAAAAATCCCAGTTAAAGGATTAAGAAAAGGAAAACTTTCATTAATTATCTTTCCTTCGGGAACTAGACACTCTGCCGAATTAAAAGGTGGTGCATTGGTGATTTCTAAGATGTCAAAAAAGCCAATGGTTCCAGTAGTCTACCAAGGCCCATTATCTTTTAAAGGATTACTCAAAAGAAAGCCAATGGAAGTTAACTATGGCAATCCAATTACGATTGATAAAAAGACCAAGTTAACTCACGAAAATGAACAAATTATTTATAAGCAATTGGAAGATGCCTGGGACAAGCTTGATAAAGAACTAGACCCTAATTTCCACTATGTTGCAAAATAATATAATACTCAGTTAATGGACATTTCTTTAAACTATGGTCATTAGCTGAGTATTTTTTATTGCATAAATTTTTTTAGTGTTAAAATAAGTAGTTAGGTTTGATAATTATTGGAGGAAAGATAATTGTTAGAAAAAACATTTTACAAAATGATGCTTAGCAAGTCCTTCCCTTTTCCCGTTAAAGTAACCTACTGGGACGGTAAAAGCGAAGTCTACGGTAATGGTACTCCTGAAATCGAAATTGTCTTTAACGAAAAGATCCCTATGGGCGACATTACTAGAAATGCTTCACTCGCACTTGGTGAAGGATACATGGATAAGAAAATTGAAATCCATGGGGATATTCAAAAATTAATTTTTGGTGCTTACGAAAGTGCCGACAGTTTCATGCGTTCTTCAAAGTTCCGCAAATTTTTACCAAAGCAAAAGCACACTGAAAAGCAAAGTGAAGAAGACGTACAAAGCCACTACGATATCGGTAACGACTTCTACAAGTTATGGCTTGATCCAACTTTGACTTACTCTTGTGCTTACTTT
Organism: Lactobacillus sp. N54.MGS-719; assembly: GCF_000980505.1. Classification (NCBI taxonomy): domain Bacteria; kingdom Bacillati; phylum Bacillota; class Bacilli; order Lactobacillales; family Lactobacillaceae; genus Lactobacillus; species Lactobacillus sp. N54.MGS-719. The sequence goes on along the minus strand of NZ_LARO01000006.1, from coordinate 1,982 downwards.
GAAGATGGTAATGAAAATGACCTTGAACAAGCTCAAATTGCTAAAGTTCACCACATTTTAAACAAATTAAACCCACAAAAAGGCAAGACTTTACTCGACATCGGTTGTGGTTGGGGTACATTAATGCTCACCGCTGCTAAGGAATACGGCCTTAAGGTTACCGGTGTTACTTTGAGTGAAGAACAATACAAATTAGTACAAAAGCGTATCTACGATGAAAACTTGCAAGATGTAGCTGAAGTTAGACTTGAAGACTACCGTGAACTTGGTGATCAAACCTGGGATTACGTAACTTCAGTTGGTATGTTTGAACACGTTGGTTCAGAAAACTTACCTAAGTACTTCGCAGATGTTTACAAGTACTTAAACAAAGATGGTGTCGCTTTAATCCACGGTATTACTCGTCAACAAGGCGGTGCTACTAACGCTTGGATTAACAAATACATCTTCCCAGGTGGTTACATTCCAGGTTTACAAGAAATCGTCGGCGATATCGTTGATAGTGGCTTGCAAATTACTGATATGGAAACTCTTCGTCGTCACTACCAAAGAACTCTTGAAATTTGGGACAAGAACTTCAACGCTGTTCGCGATCAAGTTGAAGATAAAATGGGTGAACGTTTCACTCGCATGTGGGACATGTACTTAAATGCTTGTGCTGCTTCATTTGAATCAGGCAATATCGATGTCATCCAATACTTGCTTACCAAGGGCCCTTCTGGTAAGAACTTGCCAATGACTAGAGATTACATGCTTAAGTAATTTAAAAATATTAACAGACCTGCATTAGATGCAGGATAAGCGTCAAATAACCAGGCGTGCCTGAGAGCACGAAAAATAAGGTCATCCCAGGGGTGGCCTTTTCGCATGCCTTATTTACAAAGGATTTTGACCTCTTTTTGCCATGGCAAATAAGCTTCAAGTGTATTTGATTCTAGGTCCTTTTCATTTGGCAATTTTTCTAGCAAATATTTCAAATATTTTTCTGGATCAAGCCCATTTCTTTTGGCTGTTTCTATTAAACTCAAAATAATGCCGCTGGCTTTAGCTCCAGCAAAACTCTGCGAAAAGAGCCAATTGCGTCTGCCCATAACGAGTGATTTCACAGCTCGTTCAGCCTTATTATTGGACAGTGCTAAATGACCATCGAGCAAAACATTCTCGAAAGTTTCTTGATGCTTAAGCGAGTAGCTGATAGCCTTGCCCAGTTTATAACCGGGCAAGACTGTTGCTTTATTTTGCCTGCACCAGTTGAAGAACTCTTTCATCAAAGGCTTGAGCTTTTCCTGTCTTAACCGGCAACGCTCCTGTTTGTTTAAAGCCTCCCAAGTCTGTTCTAAATAAAACATCCGATTGCAATAGTTAAGTCCTTTTTTAGCGAGTGACTTATCCGAAGCGGTTTGGGGCACGGCTTCATCAAACTTGCGTCTTACATGTGCCCAGCAGCCAACCAAGGTTGCCTGAGGCAATTGCGTATAAGCCTGCCACATGTCGCAGTGCAAATAACCGGGATAGTTTTCTAAAAAGTTTAAGGCAACCTTGCCACTCCGGGAAGGATCATGATGATAGAGTGTAATCCCGTATTGATCATGTTTGCCTGAAAGGAAGACCCAATAGTAAGTCTTGATTGTTTTACTTTCTAAGACAGTATAGTAGGTTTCATCGGCATGCAGGATGGGGCGCTTTAATAGTTTTTGCTTTAGCAGCTTATACATGTGCTTAAAGTAATAGTCGCTGCTTTTCAGTCCCCAGTAATTGAGCATTTGCCGTGACAGATCTAGTCCTAGCTTGCGCCAATCGTTTTCTTGGCGGTAATCAGGAACCTTCATTTCATACTTTTGATATAGAGTATGAGCAATCAATGAGGCTGAGCCCAGGCCATGCTTCAACGGAGTTTTAGGCAATTTGGCTTTGATAATCTTATCAGTCAAGTCCCTTTGACTGCAGTATTCACATTTGTAGGCATGCTGGATGTGCTCTAG
>NZ_LARO01000058.1:0-8577 GCF_000980505.1 Lactobacillus sp. N54.MGS-719 | reverse complement strand
CGATAAGACCGCTGCCAGTGTCATGCATGCTTTTAGAACGCTTCAAAAACAATACAGCGAGCACTGGAACGACATCTTCAAGACATCATTAACATTGAAACCTGGTGCAATTCACTGCCGAGAAAGATCTTAGCATATCATACCCCAGATGAAATCTTTGAAAAGAAGTTGGACAAGTCGAGGAAGTTAAAAATGTTGACGTAGAATTTGTCTGGTATCCGGTTTGGTCGCCGGACCGTATGAGCGACGCAGCTAAAAAATACTTTGGCATAGAATAAAGAGAAGTAATTCCAACTTTGAATTACTTCTCTTTTCATTTTTGATTTACTTTAATAAAATGTCGCTAGGCACAATTCCTTTACCAAAGTATGGTTTAAGTTCAATTTGGTAATCTTTCTTGAAGAAACCTTCAGCAGTCAAACGATTGATTTGTTTATTAGTCCACTTCAATAAAGATTTGTTACCCTTCTTAACAGCAGGTGCAATAAATTGGTGAGGACCAATTGATCTAATTCCGACTACATATTGCGGATTCTTTTTAATCCAGGCATATAAGTAGGAGTTATCATCAGCTAATGCAGCTCCTCGCTTATTTTTCATTGCATTAAATTGCTGGGTTTCTGAATCAAAACGTAAAAGCTTTATTCCAGGACGCTTAGCAAAGTAATTTTCACCCGTTGATCCTTTCAAAAGAATCAATTGTTTTCCTCGCAATTGCTTTTCACTGGTAATCGGGTGACTCTTAGGTGAAACGACACCAGTTGATACTTTCATGTAAGGATGGGCAAAATCTACTACTTCTGCTCTTTCTGGAGTCTTGGTAAAGTTGGCTAAGACCATATCTACTTTATCAGAATTCAATGCGTCAACCCGGTTATTTCCGTTAAGTTGGGTAAATCGTGGTTTCACACCTAATTCTTTAGCTAATTCTCGTGCAAGTCGCAAATCAAAACCAACCCGTTTACCTTGAGAGTTAACCCAACCATATGGTGGTAAGTCGCCATAAACACCAATTCGAATATAACCTCGACGCTTAATTTGGGTCACACTATTATTGTTACTCCAACCGCCACCACCAGCAGAACGAGCTAGATATGGTTTAGTTAAACCCATATAAGCTGAAGCTAACACTACGACAGCGGCAATTACACTAATAATAGTGTTGAATATCTTTCGTCCACTCATAGTTTCATCCCCCTAGAAGTCCATATCAGTGAGGAATTGCTGAGCTCTTTCAGATTGTGGTTCAGTAAAGAACTGTTCACAAGGAGTTTTCTCAATAATCCTGCCTTTTTCCAAAAAGAGGACTTGATCAGCGACACGTTTAGCAAAGTTCATTTGGTGAGTAACTAAAATCATTGTCATATGATCATTTTCTGAAAGTTTTTTAACAATATCTTCAATACCACGAACCATTTCAGGGTCAAGAGATGCAGTAATTTCATCAAGTAGAATAACTTCAGGCTTCATAGCCAAAGTACGGACAATTGCCACTCTTTGTTGTTGACCACCAGATAATTCTCGAGGATACGTGTCAGCATATTGATCCATATTTACCCGTTTTAACAAATGATGCGCTTCTTGTTCTACTTCTGCTCGATCCCGTTTTTGGACCTTTGTAGGTGCCAAAAGAATATTTTGCATTACTGTTAGGTTTGGAAAAAGATCATATGATTGAAAAACCATGCCAATCTTTTGTCGAATAGCTTGCCATTCTTTTGGAGAGGACTGGACCTTTTTACCATGAAAGACAATCTCACCATTTTTATAATTTTCCAAACCATTCAGTGTTCTTAAGAGTGTTGATTTACCTGAACCTGAGGGACCCAGAATCGCCAAAACTTCACCCTTTTTCAAATTAAAGCTAATATCGTGAAGTGCTTGCCAGTCACCATAAAACTTGTTTAGATGTTCCACTTTTAAAATTTCTTCAGTCATTTTTCTCACCTATTTTTGCTTTGCCATTAAACTCTTTGCCCATACTGATAAAGGATAATCCAGGATAAAGTAAAAGAAGAAAATCAAACCATAAACCCAGAAAACACCTGTTGGGAATTTTTGATTATTTGCTTCAATAATTTGTTGTCCCACATTGATAACATCCATTACACTGATCAACATTAAAATAGAAGTTGTTTTAATTACTCTTGTTGCTAAGTTGATCGTAGCTGGTAACTCTAACTTGAATGCTTGAGGTAACAAAACATACAAGAAAAGCTGCGTCTTACTCAAACCCAATGCCAAGCCACTTTCCTTCTGAGCTAATGGCACGGATTGCAAAGCCCCACGAACAATATCGCTGAACTCTGCTGCTACCCAAAGCGAAAAAGCTAAGACTGCCATCCAAGTACCCGGCCAATTAATATGCAAGCTACGAGGCAAAATATAATAAACCAAATAAAGTAGAACTACACTAGGTAAAATCCTAAAGATCTCCATGTAGACTCTTAAAATGCAACGAATTATTTTATTCGGCATTGTCCGGAGAACACCGAATATAGTTCCAATAAGCAATCCAATGATAATTGACAAAGCAGCAATCCAAATAGAGGTCCATAAACCAACTAATAGCCGATCAAAGTTGCTACCGCTGAATAAGACATTAATCCCCGAATGCGCCATAACGAACTTTCCTTTCTAGCCAGTTTAAAAGTAAAATTACTGGAATCATAATAATTGCATAGCCGATAACCAACATTAATAAATATTCATTAGACCGGTAATACATTCCGATCAAATCCAATGCCGTATTAGTCAATTCAGGAATTGCAATCACTGTAAAAATAGATGTTTCCTTAATAAGAAAAATCACATTAGCTGCCAAAGCTGGCATACTTAAGGCAAATCCTTGCGGGAACACAATGTATCTTGCTAATTGAAAGCGATTCATTCCTAAAGCTTCGCCAGAATTGATTTGACTATCCGTTACCCCTTGGAAGCCACCGGTGAACCCTTCAGCCATGTAGCCTCCCCCAAGGAAAATCAAACCGATAATTCCGGCAGTAATTGATGACATTCGCCAACCAATTACTGGAAATGCATAATACAAAAAGAAAAGTTGAATTAAAAGCGGTGTATTGCGTGCCAATTCGACATAAGCTGTTGCAATCTGACTTAAGATCGGGGTCTTAAAGTATTGCAGCAAACTTGCAATGACTCCAACAATGATTGAGCCAATAATCCCAACCAATGAGAGCCAAACAGTAAGAACGAAGCCATGCCCATATGCTGGCAATGCCTGCTGTATAATGGTCCAGTTCATTTATATACCTCTCATTCATGAAACATCATACTTTATGTGTGAATAATAATAGACTTATTAATATAAGTCAAATTTAACTTTAATTTTTGTTTATTATTCAAAAAAATCATATAATATTTAACAGATTTAAAAAGACTGGGGAAAAGTTGATGTATGTTTTTTACCAAATCGGTATCTCAATAGGGATGATTTTAGTTGCGCTTGCTATCCATATTTTGCGCCAATCTATTAATGAAAGTTCGCAGTTCACCATGGTTAATTACATCTTTGCCTTATCTATTGCCATTGGTGGCATCTTCATCATTGTAGCTAGCTTAGCGGCTATTCAGCCCCAGAACTGGTACACTAGCAGTTCACTTTGGAAAATTTTGATTGCAAATTAAAAATGATTCAGTACCTTGAGTGGTATTGAATCATTTTCTTTTTATTCTATTCGACTATTACCAGTCTCATAATTCAAACGAACACCATCTTTAACGTTAAGAAATTAACTACTTACTAAAGCCTACTTTGTACCAAACACTATTTGCAGCTGCTGGTTTTAACGAGTAGTTCACAATCTTATTATTGACTGCCTGAATTGAATATGAATTAGTCATTGGCACAATATAAGCTTCATCGTTCATATATTGTTGCCATTTATGAAAAGCTGCTACCCGGTACTTGTGATTGAATGCCTTAGTAGAATCAATTTCATCAAGCAATTTATTGTTTTCCTTGGTAACGAATCTAGAGTCATTCATTGGGTTAGTTTCGCTGTACATCCCTCTTGGTGAAGGCTCTGATGACAATGACCAAGCTGCCATAAACATATCGACATTTTTATCATCGTGGTCCAGTTTGTCGTAGAAGGAATTGAACTCAATTAATCTGCCACCAGTTAAGCTGACATGCAAGCCGATTTTATGCCACTGTTGAATATAATTCTGAATAATCGGCTCTTGCACTGCGGAACCTGTCATTGCGGCCAAGTGAATACTCAAAGGCTTGCCATTAGGTTGAACCCGCCATTTACCTTTCTTCTTGTAGCCAGCTTTAGCCAATAATTGGTTGGCTTTCTTTAAATTGTATGGAAAGCCTTTAGCATTCTTATCGAAGTAATCGCCAAATTGAGCAGGAATCAAAGTTGGCACTATGAAAGTCAAACCTTGCGTGTATCTCTTTTCAACTTGATTAATATTCATGGCATAGGCAATTGCCTGACGCAAAGATTTATTGTTCATCTTGGCATTCTTATCCATGACATTCTTGACTGCTTGCCAATCAGAGTTAACTACATCTGCAATATCAAACTTGTGACTCTTAATTGCTTGACTGGCTGATTTAGTCGAAACAACTTGCGCCACAATCTTATTCAACTTTGGTTTGCCTCTCCAATAATATTTATTGGGAACCCAAGTTACTGACTGACCTCTGACAACTTTGCTAACTTTATATGGTCCAAAGAATAATGGATCTTTTCTGATTTGATCTGATGAAACTAATTTACTGAAAGGTACATCCTTTAAATAATGGTATGGAGCTGCTGTTTCAATAAAATAATCATTACCAGATTGCAGCATCCCTGGTTTCATTGCTAAGAAGTGAATGACAATAGTTCTGCCATTTTCACCATCAGGATAAGTTATGCCTGAAATAGTTTTCGCTTTGCCATTGTGATAGGCTTTCATTCCCACGATATTAGCTAGAGAATCTGAGTACCGTAGACTGTTGGTAGCTTTATTGGCAGTCATTTCATATGGATATTCCAAATCCTTAGCAACCACTTGCTTGCCATCGGACCACTTAACTCCTTTCTTAACAGTAATTGTTACTGTCTTGGCTTTCTTGTCTAATTTAAAAGTAGCTGGGCCTTTATTAGTAATCTTATATTGATTATCAGTATCGAACAAAGCCTCATTACCAAATTGCATTACGTCTGAATCCACTTGATCAACTGATAACTGACTATCAAAAATCCCTTTAAAAGTAGTATCAGTTTCAATAGCATAGGTTAAAGTCCCACCCTGTTTTGCTGTTTTTTGTGGGGTTTGTTCAGGAAACTTATTCGCAGTCTTGGCTGCATTCTTATTATTTTGACCACATGCAGTTAAACTTAAAGCTGCACCAATAAGTAAACCGGTAGTACTGATAAATTTAATAGCTTTCATAGTTGTTTCTCTTTTCTAAAAAATAAAAAAGGCCCACATCCCAATTAAGGAATGTGAACCTTCATATAATAATTAGTAAATCAATTATCTGAGATTAGGATCGCCGCACACCATAATTTAGGATCACAAATAAACCATCATTTTGGTGGCGGCGTCGTAATTCTACTGTTAATGCGATTTGTGATTCTAACATGATATGTGACTCCTTTCTTAAATAAATTTAATGTTATATTAATCTTTCTTTTAGCTATTGTCAATAAATATTTTAGAATTTTTTATTGACATAAAAAGCACCGTCAAACGACAGCGCTTCAATATTTTTCTACTTTTCAGCTAACTTGGTAGCCTCTTCTGCAGTATTTTGAGTCTTAACTTTTAAACCTTTGAAAGTAACATCACTTGCCTTTACATAAACACTACCAATATTTTGCTTAACCCAAGTGTATTCATATTTACTATGTGGATCACGCATTGAAAAAGTAGTACCAATTAAGTGATAGAAAAGTTCTGCTTTCTTTTCACTAGGTACCCAAATGTACCGAGCATAATCAACCTGATAATTGTTCTCAGGCAAAAAGTTGCCACGAGCTGCCTTTTCCAAATATTTGCCACCTAAATCAACTAACTGACCTTGATCATTGTAAAGTGGTGTAGTCTTTTCTAGGCCTTGTTTAAAAGTAACCAACGATTGAGTTGATTCCGCAAAATTATGATTATCATCCATGAAGAATCTAAAGCTAAAATTACCCTCATCTTCATCTGGATAATCACCTGCATCAGTCCAGTACAAGAATTGATCCTTGGTGCCAGCTATTCTGACGTACAATTGTGGGTCAGTGTAGTCAGTATCGATCAAAACCTGATCAATCTTAACTTTGCTACCAGCACGAACAACTTTAGAAGTTTCCTTTAAATCTTTGTTCAAAACGTACATATCAGCACGTGGAACTACATAAGTTAGTTGCTTTGTGAAGACATATTGACCATTGATTTTACTTACATTCAGTGCCTTAACATAAGCACCGCTGCCAACGTAATAGTAAAGTTCACGTGAAGTTTCTGTCAATTTGCCAGCATATTTAATCTTTTGATTACGAGTTACAGTTGCCTTGCCACCACGATATGATTTCAAACGCTTGCCGTTTTTGTCATAAACGTAACCTTTACGAGCAATATTAATTACACCCTTGTTGCTAATACTGCCTAAGCAATTAGACTTAATATAACCATTGTCACCAAGCCACACGTAATTTTGACCATTATTAATTCTGATTATTGGAAAACTATCGCTTGACAGAAGTGAAATGCGACTAGTAATCCAAACTGAATTGCCATAAGTCTTAATTGTGCTATTACTCTTAACTTTTGTCTTGCCAGTATAAAAATTACCCTTTTTGTTATAAAGCGTGATACCATTTGTACTAGTTTTAATTGTTTTTTTGGTTGCTTTCTTGCTAGCTGCAAGAACCGGCTCATTGTTTTGAGTCAAAGCGATAGCTGGACTCAATGCCATTAAAGTTGCAGCTGAAACTAAGATGATTTTTTATTGAGTTTCATAATTTTACCTCGTAAAATATATACCTTTAATTCTTATTTTGGTTTTTCTTATGAATATAGTCTATCTTTATGCCCTCTATAAATTTTTATACATTCAATACTCAAAGAACTACAATAGTGGTGTATAGAGGTACAGCCAAAGTACTTGCACTCTGAATAACAGAAAGGAAGATTTCATGAAATATCTATCAAGAAATCAAGCAGAACAATGGCTGAATCAACATACGCTTTATGGGCAAAAGAAAAAATTATTCACTAACAAGTTTATGAAGAGATTGAAGAACTCCTATCGTTTGGTTCCCGACAAACACACCATCTTCGGGAAAAAATACAGCTTGTTGGAACTAAAAGAATATGCTCACGATGTAAATCCTAGATAATTTGCTTAAGCAAAAAGGCACCACTTAAATGCAGTGCCTCTTATTATACATATTTTTACTAAAATGACAGGTTGATACCTTTCATCAAATGATTGATTCAAGATTATATTATATTTTAAGGAGAACTCATGAAAAAAGTAACAGACTTACCTGATAAAAATAAACGACCAAAGAATAAACCGCGAAAACAGATTAAAGTTAATAGTTTTGCAACGGCAATGTTGGCTAAGGCTGAACAAGATAAGTACAAAGGTCCACAAGCCGTTGATGAGAACGGTCATACGAAAGAAGATCCCAAAGAAAAATATGAAAATGATGCTGTTACGGAATTCTGGAATGCTCTCTTTCCTAAAATTGATTCTGAGATAGCGAAAAAGGATAAGCGTAGAACTAAAATTGATCCTTCTAAGGTGATTAATTTTAAGGATAAGAAGTAAGACATTTAAAAATGAAGAGAAAAATTATTACTGTAGTTTTAAGCATACTCGCAGCTATTAGTTTTATCACTATATTCAACAACGGTCTTAATAATAAAAAGGTTGAAGCAACTCGGCTTCATCGTTATACCATACCTGCACGTTATCGTGGACATTGGCAGAATAAAAAACACAAATGGCAATGGATAAATATCACTAAACATACTATTTGTGGTGAATATCTGTCAAAGCATCCAATGACTACTTATCATGGTTCTAATGCTTTGAACATGAGAATGAAACCATCTACACATTACTATTTAGCTTGGCGAGGTGGAAAAAATCTTTGGTTCTGTTGTCCAGGTGGTGAAGAAAGTAATGTCTATCGTAGTGGATCTAAATTAAAATTTCGTGTTGATACATGGACAATGACTTTACAACGTCGTTAAACAATAGCATCCCCATTAACTAAAATGGGAATGCTATTTTTATTTTTTTATTTTCACATTAACCTGATACTTTACAGGAATTATCTCGGCCAAGTTATCCTTCAAAGGATTTTTTATCTTGTAAATAATAGGTTGCTTTTTTACATCAAATACTCGATAAATCCAATAATTAGAAAGAGATAATGCATGTTGTCTTTCATTTTCAGTCATAATAAAACTAAATTTATTACTTACTTTATCAGTGGTACTTTTAACTTCAATTTGGAAACTGTCAAATCTTTTGTGTAAATAGATCTTTCTCGTAAATTGATTTTTTAATTATTTATTTAATCAAAGTAGGATTCTAAGGTGTCCTGAACCTGA
>NZ_LARO01000128.1:0-942 GCF_000980505.1 Lactobacillus sp. N54.MGS-719 | reverse complement strand
GAGGTCCTGCGCCGAAAATGTCCGGGGCTGAAACACACTGCCGAAGCTCAGGAATCTGCGAATGCAGGTTGGTAGAGGAGCATTCTTAAAGAGACGAAGCTGTACCGAAAGGAGCAGTGGATTTTTAAGAAGAGAGAATGCCGGAATGAGTAGCGAGAAAGAGGTGAGAATCCTCTTGGCCGAATATCTAAGGTTTCCAGGGTAAAGCTGATCTGCCCTGGGTAAGTCGGGGCCTAAGGCGAGGTCGAAAGACGTAGTCGATGGATAACAGGTTGAAATTCCTGTACTATCCTGTAACAGAACTGTGGGGACGCAGACAGAGAGCACAAGCCGGGAATGGAAAGACCGGTGCAAGCGAGGTAGGAGTACATCAGGCAAATCCGGTGTGCAATCCGAAGACGTGATGCGGATCGAAAAGAAGTAGAGAAGTGTGTGAGCTGGCTGCCAAGAAAAGCCGCTATTGTTTACAGGATACCCGTACCGTAAACCGACACAGGTGGATGAGGAGAGAATCCTAAGGCCGACGGGAGAAGCATTGTTAAGGAACTCGGCAAAATGACTCCGTAACTTCGGGAGAAGGAGTGCCATGCGAATGGCCGCAGAGAATTGGCCCAAGCAACTGTTTAGCAAAAACACAGGTCTATGCGAAACCGAAAGGTGAGGTATATGGGCTGACGCCTGCCCGGTGCTGGAAGGTTAAGGGGAGAGGTTAGCGCAAGCGAAGCTTTGAACTTAAGCCCCAGTAAACGGCGGCCGTAACTATAACGGTCCTAAGGTAGCGAAATTCCTTGTCGGGTAAGTTCCGACCCGCACGAAAGGCGTAATGATTTGGGCACTGTCTCAACAATGCACCCGGTGAAATTGAAATACCAGTGAAGATGCTGGTTACCTGCGCCAGGACGGAAAGACCCCATGGAGCTTTACTCTAGCTTGATACTGGGA
>NZ_LARO01000127.1:0-944 GCF_000980505.1 Lactobacillus sp. N54.MGS-719 | reverse complement strand
TTTCTCACGCAATTGATCTAGTTCCTTGCCATCCTTTAAGCTAGCTAGGTCTGTGCCATCAAAAAGGATTTTTCCGGCTGTAGGATGTTCAAGCACGTTCAGACAGCGCAAAAAGGTACTTTTACCAGATCCTGAAGGACCAATGATACAAATTACTTGGCCCTTTTCAACAGAAGCTGAAATATCCTTTAACACTTCATTTTTGCCAAAAGTCTTTTTTAGATGTTGAATATCTAGCATTTTAGTCATTGTGCTTCATCCTCTTTTCAAGGTAATTAAGTAGTCTAGTCAAAGTAAAGGTCATGATGAAGTAGATGATCATCGCAATAAACAATGGCAATACACCACGGTAAGTTGAAGTTTGAATAAGTTCAGTTTGGTACATCAATTCGGTTACACCGATGACTGAAACCAATGAACTATCCTTCAATAAAGTAATAAATTCGTTCCCTAAAGCTGGCCAAATATTCTTTAGCGCTTGAGGAATAATGACGTAGCGATATGCCTTGGCTTGGCTAAGTCCAAGTGATCTTGCAGCTTCAGTTTGACCTTTAGCAACAGAGGCAATACCAGATCTAATATCTTCGGCAACATAGGCACCTGAGTTAAGCCCGATAGCAATAATACCTGCAACTACGGCTGACAAATTAGAAATCAATGCCCCAACACCGAAGTAAACGAATAAGATTTGCACCATTTGCGGTGTACCACGAATAAATTCAATGTAGCAAACTGCAATCCAGTGGAGCAACTTGTTTCTAGACAAACGCATTAGTGCAAGCAGCATCCCCAGAACGATACCAATCAAAACTGAGAACACAGTAATTACAAGAGTGTAGCCAACCCCTTTAACAAAGTATGGTGCATATTTTGCCATAGTGTTGGTCTTTTGTGCTGTCTTCATGTACTTGGCAGCTGCTGGCAAGTATTCCTTGTTAATTAAG
>NZ_LARO01000081.1:0-9200 GCF_000980505.1 Lactobacillus sp. N54.MGS-719 | reverse complement strand
TAATGTGAAGATCGGCAAGTTGCCTCACGGCACTAATACTTATATCGATTATGCCAACGTGAAAGGTAATTTGGATAATCTGATAGGTGATGGTGGCCGCCTGTTCATGGTGATTTCGGAAGCCGATAATCTAGTCCAGGCGCAGGATAATGTGTATTCTTATTTGAGTAAGCTTGAGCTGCCAGATTGCTTCTACCGCCATGATATTGGCAATCGTGCTTTGAGAGATTAGATGTTTAAAGAAAGTCCCAGTTAGGGCTTTTTTGTTTTGGAGTTGAATCTTGAAAAAAAGCATTCAAATTTTTAAATGATATAATAGCTATGACTTATTATTTATCCCAATGGAAATGTAAAGTGTAACTATAGCATTTTTATTTTTTTAACTCATGAGAATAGTTGTGTTGAATGTTGACCTCCTTAAGTTTTTAAGGCTCTTTGTCAAATCTTGTTGATAATGAGTAAATGAATAGAATCAAGCAACCATTAAAAGGCTGTTTGGTTTTTATTTAACTTAAGAGAAATATGAATTTTTGAAAGTTTAATTTAAAAGTTTTAGTAGTTGGTAGGTCTTTATTTAATCTAAGGGAAATGTAAATAAAGCCGAATTTTACACCAACTTTACTAAATATGCTGATTTTATCTAACTTAAGAGGAAAATAATAGTGTGATTAAAGTCAATTAAATATAAAACATAAAGAAAGATTTATATTTAATTTACGGGAAGAAAACTACAATCAAACATCCTACTAAAATCCTACCAATTAAACTGGTAAAATAGATAAGTAAGTATAGAGAACAATTTTTATAAAAGGGGAATAAAATGGCAGATAAAAAATTACTTCTAATCGATGGTAACTCTGTAGCTTTCAGAGCCTTTTACGCTCTTTATCGTCAACTAGAATCTTTCAAGAGTCCGGACGGCCTGCACACTAATGCCATTTACGCTTTTAAGAACATGCTCGATGTCCTTTTAAAAGACGTTGATCCAACCCACGTATTGGTAGCTTTTGATGCAGGAAAAGTCACTTTTAGAACAAAAATGTATGGGGAATATAAAGGTGGACGTGCCAAAACTCCAGAAGAGTTGCTCGAACAAATGCCTTATATTCAAGAAATGCTTCATGACTTAGGTATTAAAACTTATGAATTGAAGAATTATGAAGCAGATGACATCATTGGTACTTTTGCTGCGAAGGGTGAAAAGACCGGGTTCACAACCACGATCGTAACTGGTGACCGCGACTTGACCCAACTTGCGTCCGACAAGACGACTGTCGAAGTAACTAAATCTGGTGTTTCTCAACTTGAAGCTTATACACCAGAACATATGAAGGAAGTTAATGGGGTAACTCCAACCGAATTCATCGACATGAAGGCCTTAATGGGTGATAGTTCAGATAATTATCCAGGTGTTACAAAAGTTGGCCCTAAAACTGCATCACGTTTGATTCAAAAATACGGTTCCGTTGAAGGGATTTACGATCATATCGACGAAATGAAGAAGTCCAAGCTGAAAGAAAACTTGATCAACGATAAGGACAAAGCATTTTTAGCTAAAAAGTTAGCAACTATTGACCGTGATTCACCAGTAACTCTGGATATTGATGATATAAAACGTCAGCCAGTTGATTATGAAAAGCTGCGTCAATTCTATGAAAAGATGAACTTCCGTAAGTTCTTAGCTGACCTAAATGCTTCAGGTGCTGGTCAAGATAGTACTGAAGTTGAAAAAGTAGAATACATCGTTTTAAACGACGACAACGTTAAGGATGTTAAGGCTACTGAAGATGACACCATTGAGTTTTACTTAGAAATGCTCGGTGCTAACTATCACTTAGCTCCTTTTGTTGGCTTCAGCTTGAAGATTAACGACAAGATTTATGTTTCAAGAGACGTGGAATTGCTTGAAGAAGACAATATCAAGCACATCTTAGAAGATGAAAAGATCAAGAAGAACGTCTTTGACTTAAAGAGATCCATGGTTGGGGCTCATCGTTTAGGCATTCATACGCACGGCCTTGATTATGATATGCTTTTAGCCTCATATCTAGTTAATAATGAAAACAACTCTAATGATCTTGGTGAAATTGCCCATCTTTATGGGGATTATTCCGTTAAGACCGACCTTGAAGTCTACGGCAAAGGTAAGAGTGAACACATCCCTGATGACGATGATGAATTATTCAACCACTTAGCTTCCAAGGTCAACGCCATTGAATCGCTCAAGAAGACTCTGCTTGAAAAGCTCAAAGACCACGAACAAGATGCCTTGTTTGATACGATCGAAATCCCAACCGCGCGCGTTTTAGCCAGAATGGAAATGAACGGGATGAAGGTCGAAGCAAGTACTTTAATTCAACTGCAAAATGAATTTGCCGTTAAATTGAAGGAACTCGAAGACAAGATTTATGGCCAAGCCGGTGAAAAGTTCAACTTGAACTCACCAAAGCAATTAGGTCACATTTTGTTTGAAAAGCTTGGTTTGCCAGTCATCAAGAAGACCAAGACTGGTTATTCAACTTCAGTTGAAGTACTTGATCAATTGAAGACGCAAAGCCCAATCGTTAGCGAAATTTTGGACTATCGTCAAATTGCCAAGATTCAATCTACCTATGTAAAGGGTCTGCTTGACGTCATTCAACCAGATGGCCGCGTGCACACACGTTACTTGCAGACTTTGACTGCAACTGGTCGACTTTCTAGTGTGGATCCTAACTTGCAAAATATCCCTACCCGCACTGAAGAAGGAAAGCAAATCAGAAAGGCCTTCGTGCCAAGTGAACCAGACGGCTACATCTTCTCTTGCGACTATTCACAAGTTGAGCTTCGTGTCTTGGCCCACGTTTCTGGCGATCAAAACATGCAAGAGGCCTTCAAGACCGGATACGATATTCACTCACACACCGCGATGAAGATTTTCCACTTGGGATCACCAGATCAAGTAACGCCACTGATGCGTCGTCACGCTAAGGCTGTTAACTTCGGTATCGTTTATGGTATTTCCGATTACGGTTTGTCCAAGAACTTAGGCATTTCTAGAAAACGTGCCCAAGAATTTATCGACAACTACTTCGAACAATATCCTCAAATCAAGGATTACATGGATAAGGCTGTGCAAGAAGCGCGTGACAAAGGCTATGCCGAAACAATTATGCACCGTCGCAGATACTTGCCAGATATTCACGCTAAGAAGTACACCGTGCGTGCCTTCGCTGAAAGAACCGCCATCAACTCACCAATCCAAGGTTCAGCTGCCGATATCATCAAGATTGCCATGATTAACATGCAAAAGAAGCTTGATGAATTGCACCTCAAGACCAAGATGGTAGTTCAGGTGCACGACGAATTAATTTTTGACGTGCCAAAAGATGAACTTGAAACAATCAAGAAGATTGTGCCAGAAGTAATGCAATCAGCAGTTAAGCTTGATGTGCCACTAATTGCTGATTCTGGTTGGGGCCACAATTGGTACGATGCAAAGTAGGTGATTAGATGCCTGAAATGCCCGAAGTTGAAACTGTTCGGAGAACTTTAACTCCTTTAATTAAAGGAAAGACAATTGAAAAAGTAATTCTGTGGTATCCAAAAATCGTTGCGACGGACCATGACAAGTTTATCAATGAACTGCCAGGCAAAAAGATTATTCGTATCGACCGCTATGCCAAGTATTTATTGATTCGCTTGAATGATAATTTAACAATTGTGTCGCACTTACGCATGGAAGGAAAGTATCATTTAACTACGCCGGAAGCGCCTAAAGACAAGCATGATCACGTAGAATTTATTTTTACCGACGGCACTGCCTTGCGTTATAACGATGTGCGCAAATTTGGCCGTATGCAGCTAGTTTTGACCGGAACCGAGCGACAAACAACTGGCATCGGTAAACTGGGCGTTGAACCCAATACGCCGGAATTTAGTGAGCAGTATTTTTTGTCTAGCTTAAAGAGAAAAAAGAAGAACATCAAAAATGTCTTGCTCGATCAAACTGTTGTTGCAGGTTTAGGCAATATCTATGTGGATGAAACTTTGTGGCAAAGCAAGATCCATCCCTTGAGTTTGGCTAACAAAATTCCTGCCGATAAAGTAGAAGATCTGCGTAAAAATATTAATGAAACCATCAAAATTGCCATAGAAAAGCGCGGTACAACTGTTCATAGCTATTTGGATGCAAACGGAGAAGTCGGTGGCTACCAAAAGATGCTACAAGTCTACGGCCACGCTGGTGAAGCCTGCCCTAGATGTGGCACGACTTTTGAGAAAATTAAAGTTTCAGGCAGAGGCACTACTTTTTGCCCACATTGTCAGGTGATATACAAATGACATACGTTTTAGCTTTAACTGGCGGGATTGCGACAGGCAAAAGCACCGCGGATCAATTTTTTAAAAAGCAAAATATTCCTATTGTCGACTGTGACGAAATAGCGCATGATTTAATGAAGCCAAAAAATGCTTCTTGGCAAGCAATTAAGGATAATTTTGGCGAAGAATATTTGAATGATGACCAAACGATTAACCGTAAAAAGCTCGGTCAATTAGTTTTTAGTAATAAAAGTGCGCTAAATAGACTAAATCAGTTGACTCATCCTCTAATTTTCGATAAAACAATACAAAAGATAACATCATATCAAAATGAAGATATGGTTATCCTTGATGCACCAGTTTATTTTGAATCTGGCTTAGATAAGAAGCATATTGCCAATAGTGTGTTGGTAATTACTTTGCCAGAATCTATTCAAATAGAGCGATTAAAACAAAGAAATAATTTAACTGATAAAGAAGCCAGAATGCGGATTAATAGCCAAATGCCGTTGTCTAAAAAAACACAATTGGCTGATTTTGTAATTGAAAATACTGGTACAATAAAAGAACTAGAAAGTAAACTAGAACAATTATTAAATAAAATCAAAAAAGAGGGATAGCTATGGAATGTCCAAATTGTCATCAAAATGCCTCCCGCGTTATTGATTCACGTCCTAGTGATGAAAACCGGGCAATTAGAAGACGTCGAGAATGTGAAAACTGTGGTTTCCGTTTTACGACCTTTGAGCGTATTGAAACGGCGCCTTTATTAGTAATTAAAAACGACGGAACGCGTGAACCGTTCAGCCGTAAGAAGATTTTGCATGGTGTAATGGCCGCAGGGCAAAAGCGTCCGATTAGTAGCGAACAATTCGAACAATTAGTTGACCATGTCGAAAATAAAGTTAGAAAACAAGGTGTAAGCGAAATTTCATCTAAGAAGATCGGTCAATACGTCATGGATGAATTAGCCGACTTGGACGATGTAGCTTACATTAGATTTGCTTCCATTTATCGTGAATTTAAAGACATGTCTAGCTTTATGAAGACTATGGAAGACATGATGGCTAAAAAGGAAAAGGGTAATTAAAAATGTTTGAGACATCTGATCCCAAGCATCTATATTATGTAGCCAATCGAGTTACGCTTTTTCCTGAAGACGGGCAAATATTGATCAAATTGTATCAGCCATTAGTTGGTGCTGTTGCGGTGGCTTTATATCAGACTTTAATCAGTGATTATGATCCATACGGCATTATTTCTGATTCTAAGGGTATTTATTCGCTGCAAGAACAACTGGATTGTAGCTTAAAGACGATGTTTACCTCGCTTCATAAATTAGAGGCCGTGGGGTTAGTTCAAACATTTTTGTCCGATAATGTTTTTAATAACGTCATCGTGTTTAAATTGCTTAAAGTGCCTAGTGCTGATAAGTTTTTCGCTACGCCGCTTCTTGCAAGTTTGCTTAAGGAAAAAGTTGGCGAAGAAACCTTTCATGAATTAAGCCACAAGTTCGCTAAAGAAGCTAAGTTGCGGGAAAAGCCTATTAAGAATGCGCGCGATGTTTCGGCTAATTTCTTTGATATGTTCCGTTTGCCGGGGGATGAAGCAATCACTCCATCCAGCGATGTAATTGAGGCCGCCAAAGAAAACAAAGTTCATGAAGAAGAGGTGGCCCAAGTTAACGACAGGGATGCAATCGATTGGGACTTTATCAAAGAGCAATATGAGGTTTATCAAATTCCAGCTAGTGAAGTTGATAATAAGAAGAATCAAATTCGCTCTTTGATGCAGACGTATGGCTTGTCCGAAAAAGAATTCGTGGATGAGAGTTTGCCATGCCTTCATGGTTCGTATGAATTGAACATGCGCGACATTAGCAATACTTTAGCTGAGAACTACAAACGGATTAACACTAGAGAACACGTGCAAAAGCAGGTAAATGAAGGCCGTAAAAAGGCTTTGGCTGCAATTAAGGGCTTGGACGACAACGATAAGAAGTTGCTCAAGGAAGCCAATGAAAGCTCACCCGCTGAGTTTTTGTATAAGATAAAAACAGAAAAGGGCGGTATTGCCAGTGCAGGCGAGCGGCAGATTATCAATAATTTGCACACCCAGTATGGTTTGCCAGAAGATTTGATCAATATTCTGACCTATACTTGTTTGACTTACGATACTGTAGTGAACTCAAACTTGGCCTACAAGATTGCTAACGACTGGCTCCAACATGGCGTTGCAACCGCGGTTCAGGCTTTGCAGTACGTGAAGAAACGTCGCGATAGTTTTGGCAATGGCAATAATCGAAGATCCAGAAGAAACTATAACTATCAAAATAAGCGCGTAGAAAAGGGCACTGATTGGAGCAAGAAGAAGGTGGATACCAATTCCGGTATTTCTACTGCGCAATTGAAGGACTTGTTTAAAGATTTGAACAATAAATAAGAAAGCAGGTGAATAAATGGAACCAATAGGCAATGTGATCAAGCAAATTGTTAAACAGCGCAATTTAGGCGATGAAAAGACTTTGGAGAATCAAGCCTTGCATGATCCTGATGTGCAAGCTTTTCTTAAGCAAAATGCGGATAAAATCGATCAAAAGATGATTCGCAATAGCATGTCGAATCTGTACGAATTTTATTCACAAAAAACGCATCCCAACAAGGTGATGGCCGGTTATGCACCGCAGCTATTTTTAAACGGCAAGGTAATCGACATTCGCTATGCACCGACAAGAGCTAAGATTGCACAAGACCGTAAAAAGGCAGCGCAAAGACGGCTGCAGCTCATTGATTTGCCTGCTCGTTTGCATGACGTTAGTTTAAGTGAAATTGACGTTACAGACGATCGGAACAATGTTCTTGCTTTAATTTATGATTTCTTGAAGAAGTATAAAAAAGACCCGCACCAAAAAGGTTTATATCTTTCAGGCGATTTCGGCGTTGGTAAGACCTATATTTTGGCAGGTCTTGCTAATTATGTCGTTACCAACATGAATAAAAATGTCATTTTCTTGCACGTGCCAACATTTATTGCCGGCCTTGCTAGTCACTTTGACGATAATAGCCGAATTAGCTTGCAAGAAGAAATCCGTAGATTATCCGAATGCGATTTGCTTATTCTGGATGATATTGGGGCCGAAAGTCTCAGCCAATGGTCACGTGATGACGTCTTAGGCGTAATTTTGCAGGCAAGAATGGATAATGTTTTGCCAACCTTCTTCTCATCCAATTTGGACATGGAAGCATTGCAGTCACACTTTGAAGAAACGCGTAATGCGACCGACCCAGTTAAGGCGAGAAGACTGATGCAGCGTGTCCGCTTTTTGGCTAAAGAAATTGTGGTGCCAGGACCTGACCGCAGAAATTCTTTGCATTAATTTTTAAAAAGGTCTTGCATCCCTAGCTCGAATGCGTATAATTGAAACTAACTAAACGAGACATGATGAACTTTGCTTCAGAGAGAGGGACCTAGTTCTGGAAGTCCTTCATTAGAGGCTCACCCCAATCGTTTATTCCCAAAGTTAAAATTTTAGGTTGGATACCTTTATCAATCCGAATATAAGAGGTTAGACACACGCTAACCTGAATTTTGGGTGGAACCACGCAATTAACGTCCCAGTGCTATTGAGCACTGGGATTTTTTTTTGGAGGTAATTTTATGAGTTTTTCAGTTACTTTACCAGACGGCTCAAAGAAAGAATTTGACAAAGCCGTTTCAGTTAAAGATGTAGCTTCATCAATCGCAACTTCACTTGGAAAAGCTGCTGTTGGTGCTAAGGTAAATGGCCAAGTTAAGCCACTTGATTACGAAATCGATAGCGACGTTGAAATTGCTATCCTTACTGATAAAGACGAAGAAGGTTTGGATATCTTAAGAGCAACTGCAGCATTTGCACTTGAAGCTGTTGCTAAGAAGAAGTACCCAGAACTTCGTTTAGGTGAACACGTAGCTGACGAAGGTGGCTTCTACGTTGACACTGACAAGAAGGACCAAATCAAGGTTACTGAATTGCCAGAACTTGAAAAGGCTATGGAAAAGCTTGTTAAGAGTGGTCAAGCAATTGAACACGTTGAAATGGCCAAGTCAGAACTTGAAGATATCTACAAGGACGACCCATACAAGAGTGAACTTTTGAAGAAGGTTGAAGGCGACAAGGTTGACGCTTACAAGTTAGGCGACTTCGTAGACTTTGGTTTTGACGCATTACTTCCAAACACTGGTAAGATCAAGCACTTCAAGCTTTTGTCAGTAGCTGGTGCTTACTGGTTAGGTAAGTCATCAAACCCAATGCTTCAAAGAATCTTCGGTACTGCATTCTTCAAGGAAGCAGCATTGAAGGATGACTTAAAGCGTCGTGCAGAAATTAAGGAACGCGACCACCGTACTATCGGTCGTGACCTTGACCTCTTCTTCGTAGATCCTAAGGTTGGTGCAGGTCTTCCTTACTGGATGCCAAAGGGTGCTACTATTCGTCGTGTTGTTGAACGTTACATCATCGACCGTGAAGTAGCTGATGGTTACCAACACGTTTACACTCCAGTACTTATGAACCTTGACGCTTACAAGACCTCAGGTCACTGGGCACACTACCGTGATGACATGTTCCCACCAATGGACATGGGTGATGGTGAAATGCTTGAACTTCGTCCAATGAACTGCCCATCACACATTCAAATTTACAAGCACCACATTCGTTCATATCGTGACTTGCCACTTCGTGTTGCTGAACTTGGTATGATGCACAGATACGAAAAATCAGGTGCTTTGTCAGGTCTTCAACGTGTACGTGAAATGACTTTGAACGATGGTCATACCTTTGTAGCTCTTGATCAAGTTCAAGACGAATTTGCTAAGATCTTGAAGTTGATCATGGACGTATACAAGGACTTCGACATTAC
>NZ_LARO01000057.1:0-9256 GCF_000980505.1 Lactobacillus sp. N54.MGS-719 | reverse complement strand
TTCTGCTGCTCTGCGCATTCCAAAATTAAAACCACCGGCACCACCTAAATTTTTACCTGTATTTATATATATAATATCTCCGTTATCTATATATTGTTGTATTGATTCTTTAGTATGATCCGTACTTGCATTATCAATAACTAAAATATCTAAAGATTTTTTATAAGTTTGTGCAAGTAAAGCCTTTATATTTTTTTGCAATAATTTTTTTCTATTATAAGTTACAACAACAGCTACTACTTTATTATTCATTCAAAATTCTCTTTTCAATCAAAAATGTGTTTTTGTCTTTATCCCTATTTTTCTTTCAACAAGCGAGACTGCTTTTTGAAAATTCTTCTTTCCACCAAGCTGTTCCCATCTAACTTCAGTGTCTTTAAAATTATTTGTTTCAAGCCATACATCCATCAACAATTCAGAAATATAGCCATAAACTCTTGCTTCTTGAACCGAATAATCAGAAATATCTATTTCCTTCTCTAACTTTTCTAATACTCCAAAAATAAATTGGCAATATGAATCAAATGATTCTTTTTTCATAATAAACATATTGAACATATGTGCCTTTGTTCTATGCATTATCTGATCATATTTGGGTAGATAATCAGGATAATATTGAGCAATTATATCTCTTGTTTTATCTAATGGTTCTTTATGATGAGCATGAATATAATGAGAATAATTGGTCTCGATATAATAATTTCTCTTCTTAGGGAGAATCACATCATACTTATTTAATAATTTTTCTACTTTTTCAACGCTAAGAACATTATCTAATGAGTATGGCTTAGCATCAAAAAAGAGACGCCGATAGTGAACAAGACCTATTGCATCTACATCTTTTAAATTCTTCCAAGCCCAATAAACGGCGGTTAACTCATTATAGTTGGGATTCTTAGAAGATATATTTTCTCCTTCGTCGTCTCTTTGATATTCAATTCCTGGTTTATAATTTTTAGCTGCACCAACTAGAATTGGCATATATCCTTCTGCATTTGGCATAGGGAATTTTTTATGTGCAGCAACTAAGATCTTAATCTTCATAAAACTCTTTAATAAGCTCCATTCGGATGAATCATAACCAACACGGTTTTAACGATTAACTTAAAGTCCTCAAACAACCCAGAATGGTTAATATACACAATATCAAGCCAAACCATTTCGTCGAAATCAGCTTCGCTTCTACGAGTTACTTGCCATAAGCCAGTACAACCTGGCATTACGGTTAAACGTTGCTTGTCGTAGTTAGTGTATTCTTCTACTTCTGAAGGCAGAGGCGGACGTGGACCAACTAATGACATGTCACCAATCAACACATTCCACAATTGTGGTAATTCATCTAAGCTATATTTACGAATCACATGTCCAATCTTGGTAATTCTTGGGTCATCCTTGATCTTAAACATAGCGCCATCAATTTCATTCTGATCTTCTAACTTATCCAGCATCTTATCCGCATCAACGACCATCGATCGGAATTTCCACATTTTGAATGGCTTTTCGTTCTTACCAATTCGCTCTTGCGAATAAAAAGCTGGTCCTCCATCTTCACTTCTGATCTTGATAACCAAAAACAAAAACAATGGAGACAGAAGAATTAACCCACATGCACTAGCAACGATGTCAAATAATCGCTTCACTACATGATAAAAAGGTCGATCATTGACCTTTGCAGGATTAACTTTTAGTCTTTCCATAGCCATCATTGCCTATTCTTACCTTCTATATCCATACTTTATTAACATAAATTTAAATTTTGGGTTTACTCTCGGTTAAGTATTATAATACCTAATTCTTATCTTGTCTCGTTTGCAAAAGCTTACATCTTAAAAAAGCGGAAGATATTTCTTCTTTTCTTAAGTGGGCGCCAATTTAATTGAACATTATCACCATTGACAATTGCCCGGGCGTTATTTTTGAACTCATTTACGCGTTCTTCGCCAAACTCTTCACCTAGCTTTTTTAATGCTGCACTATATTCATATTGTCTTTTAGGCAGATCATGAGCATCTGAAGCAAAGCAAGCACATTGACCTACTTCGATGAATTGTTTGCTCATTTTTTCAATTTCTTTACCGAACGTACCAACATATGAACTAGCCGTTATCTGAACCAAGCATCCCTGCTCAATCAATTCTTGCAAGATGTGCGGCTCCTTCAAAATCCTACTGTTACGTTCCGGATGCACAACAATTGGTGTAATACCACGTTGTTGAATGCTAAAGATCATATCTTTAGCATAAGTCGGTACATCATCACTTGGAAACTCCAATAACATGTATTGTCCCTCTTCATCTAAGAAGAGAATGTCATCATTATCGAGTGTTTCAGGTAAATCTCCTGAGATGCGCACCTCTTGCCCAGGAAATACTGTTAATGGAATCTTTGCCTCATCAAGCATATCTTGAAAGTTCTCAGTTAACCGAATCACATCATCTTTGTGATTAAGATATTTTCCATTTAACGTATGTGGTGTACAGACTGCATGTGTAATGCCATCTTTTACAGCATCCCTTGCCAACTTAATTGATGTTTCCCAATCTTTTGATCCATCATCAATCCCCGGCAAAATGTGACAGTGAATATCAACTAAAGTCATAATTACTTCCTAAACTTAGAGAACAATCCTTTTTTCTTTGTATCTTCTTCTCCGTAGCCATAACCATAGCCGTATCCGTAACCATAGCCATAACCCGCATTATCAGAACTTACATCATTCATGATGTAACCCAAGATACGTGCCTTTGCAAATTCAAGCATTTCAACAGCACGCTTAATGGCCATCTTTTGCGTCTTACCTTGGCGAACTACTAAGACAACCCCATCTAAGTGACTAGCAAGTTCTTGTGTATCAGATACTTCAAGAACAGGAGCCAAGTCGATAATAACCAAATCGTAGCGTTCTTCGGTAAGTTTAACAAAGTCACGCATACGCTTAGAACCAATCAGTTCTGCTGGGTTAGGTGGCATCGGACCCGCCGTTAACACGTAAAGATTATCTACGCCACTCTCTTGTACTACACTATCAAGATCAACTTCCTTAGCAGTTGAAGAGATAACTGTACTAAGACCAACATGATTACTTAAGTTAAATGTTGAATGTACTGTGGGTCTACGTAAGTCAGCATCGACTAACAAAACTTTACGTCCAGCTTGAGCATAAGTAACAGCAACGTTAGCAGCTACAGTAGACTTACCTTCACTAATATTAGCAGAAGTAAATGCTAAAGACTTAATGTCATGATCCACTGCCATAAAGTTAATATTAGTACGAACAGTACGGAATTGTTCAGCTATTGGACTCTTTGGCTTAGCTACAGTGATTAATTTAGCACCATTCTTAATGGTATCATCTGTACCGCGCTTTTTCTTAAATAATGGCATTTTGTCCTCCTACTCTTATACTCTACGTCTCTTAGTTTGTCCACGATTAGTCATACTTGCGCTCTTTTTAATAGTAAATGAAGATGACAAGTGGAAGTGAGCAATTTGACCTAAGTTAGTTAAGCCTAATTCACGAGTTAAGAATTCATCGTCACGGACAGTAGTATTACTCATTTCACGAATAATAACTACAGCTAAGCTCAATACTAAACCAACTACGAAGCCGGCTAGGGTAAATAGCTTAACGTTAGGTGATGATTGAACACCATTAGTACCATTTGCCACAATTGTTACATTATTGACACTCATAATATTAGGAATTTCCTTACGGAAAGTTTCAGCTACTGCATTTACTTCTGCCTTCGCCTTAGCTGGTGTATCGGCTTCCGCTGAAATTGAGAAGACTTGTGATTGTTGTTGGGTGCCTACTGAGATACTCTTAGCAAGTTCTTTTGCAGAAACTGAATAACTCTTACCGCTTCGTTCAATTACAGCTGGGCGAGCTTTTCTCACTAATCTTCTTCTGCCGTTTTCATCAGTTCTGTACACTGCTTTTTGTGCTTTTTTCACAACAACAGTTGGATTAGCTAAACGATTAGAGGCTTCTGTCAAGATCTTGTTACTTGTTACGATGTCTTTATAAGTAGTAACCATCTGCATGTTAGCTTGTTGAGTCGCATAAGCTGCGTTTGGATCATTGTTGCGACTCTTTTGGTTAACTAACAATTGAGCAGTTGAAGTATATTTAGGAGAAATTACAAATTCTGAAACTCCCCAGCCGACTAAGGCAAGACCTACACTCCAAAGAATCAATGCCCAGATATGCTTACGGCAAATGCGTAATAATTGGGTAAGATCGATTGTATTTTCTTGTTCTTGTTTTTGTTCCATATCTCTTTCCTTATACTAGCGATTCATGACATAGCTGGCACTATTAGCAGCAACCTTTACCTTAGGAAGACCTAATGCTGCTCTTAATTTATCAGACACTCTTTGTCTTTCTTGTCTACTTACTACTTCGATTTCCATAGTACCAAACTTAGGATTCTGAGTTTGCTTACTTACACCTTGAGCATGATCTTGTGACAAGTTATCTGTTGCATTTCTATAATCCATCCCAATCTTGTACATTTGATTCATAGTCAAGTCAGTTTGCATTTCACTTGAGATTGAATTCAAGAATTTAGTATTAAGTAGTGTAGTAGGTGAGATAGACTTCTTAAGAAGTGCCATGACAACACGGCGATCACGGTCTTGACGACCATAATCTTGACGTGGATCCCCATGTCTAAGTTGAGCAAAAGCTAATGCCTTCTTACCATCCATATGGTAGGTCTTACCTTCTTGGAAGTGGTATCCCATATTGTCGAAAGTCAATGGTGAGGTTACATCAATACCACCAACTTGATCAATAGCCTTCTTAAGACCACCCATGTTGATCATAATGTAACCGTCAATTGGCACACTATAGTATTTATCCAGTGTCTTAACTGTTTCACCAACTCCGCCTAGTGTGTAAGCTGAGTTAATCTTAGTTACACCATATTGCGGGAAATCTGGGAAGATTGCATTTGAATCACGTGGAATAGATACAATTGACGTACTATTAGTCTTAGGATTAATTGCCATCATCATGATGGTATCAGTACGTCCTTTCCAGCTACGTCCCATTGCTCCAGTATCAGTACCGAGCAAAAGAATATTAATTGGTTTCTTCTGCGCTAGCAAATTATCAAGATTACGTCCCTTGTTGCTCTTAGTTGTCTTAGCAACGGGAGTATACATATTTTGCGTGGTATCGCGTAAGTTCTTATAAACCATACCACAAACAAAAAGTGCAATGACTACAATAACGCCGATCACAATCCAGAACCAACGCCAAAACTTACGATGGTGATGACGGTGATGTCTATGGTGGTGATGGCGACGTACATCATTATTTGGTTGATTATTTTCTGCCATTTTGATCCCCTTATTTATTTATACAACTTCCTTATTATATAATTGATACTAGCTTTTTTACAGGCTTGTAACGGCTTTCCACGTTAAATAATCGTGTTTTTTTCAAATATGTTGAACATGTAATACTAACTTCTTACATGCAAATAAAAAAGTGCACTAGCCTTTTAGGTTAGTACACTAATATAAATATTATCTCTGTAGTTCTTTAATTATACTATTACGTTCAAGGTAATCCCACTATTACCATAAAAAGCAACATTAGCGGTAGCTCTTATATTATTAACAGTAAGGAATTCACCTACATCTTCAACGAAGATAGAACCAGTATTATTACGAGCCAGCATAAACATATCATTTGTAAATAATATTGCCTGCAATAGACGATTCTTTGCTTCAGCAAAATGATTAATATCTACAAAAAAGATATCAAATTATATTAGCAATAATATGTACTTAATAATTCACATTTTTTCAATTAGTTGCCTATTGTAATACAATTAACTTATCTACACATTTAAAAAGAGGTGTTTACATGATTGATAATCAACCTAAAAAAACTAAAGCCTACATTGCAGGTGTGAACTTAAACGATCCTAACTTTGACTACTACATGACTGAACTGGCCAACTTAACTGAAGCTGACAACATGGAGGTCGTGGGACAAAGTTACCAAAACGCAGAATCAATCGTTGCCGGGACTTACTTCGGTGTCGGCAAGATTAACGAAATCAGAACAATGGCCCAAGGCTTGAAGGCCAAGGTCTTAGTTTTAAACGATGAATTAACCCCAGTGCAAATCCGTAACCTTGAGAAATTAACCAAGATGCGGGTCATCGACAGAACTGAATTAATTTTGGAAATTTTTGCCAGTCGTGCTCGCACTAAGCAGGCCAAACTGCAGGTGCAACTCGCCAGATTGCAATATGAGTTGCCACGTCTTCACCCTTCCGAGAACAACTTGGACCAGCAGCGTGGTGGTGGTTTCGCCAACCGTGGTGCCGGTGAAAGTAAGCTGGAAATGAACCGCCGGACAATCGGCAAGCAAATTTCCGCTATTAAGAAGGAACTTAAGGCCGTTGCCAGTCAAGAAGAGATCAAGTCGGCTCGCCGTAACCAAAGCCGCATCCCTAAAGTCGCCCTTGTTGGCTACACCAACGCCGGTAAGTCCACTACAATGAACGGTTTGCTCAAGGAATTTTCAAAAGAAGGCAGCGACAAGGAAGTCTTCGTCAAAAACATGCTGTTTGCAACGCTTGACACTAGCGTGCGGCGCATTGATCTCAAAGACAACTTCAGCTTTATTCTTTCTGACACCGTTGGTTTTATCTCTAAGTTGCCACACAACTTAGTTGAATCCTTCAAGGCAACTTTGCAAGAAACTAAGGATGCCGATCTCTTAATCAACGTGGTCGATGCTTCTGACCCTAACATGGTGCAGATGATCCGCACTACGCAGAACGTTTTGGATGAAATTGGCGTAAAGGGTATCCCAATGATCACCGCCTACAACAAAGCCGATAAGACTGATCGAAATTACCCCCAGATTGAAGGCAGCGACATTCTTTATTCCGCAATCGATCCTAAGTCGATCAAATTGCTGGCCGATTTGATTACAAAGCGCGTCTTCTCTAACTACGAGAAGCTCAACCTGAACCTCCCATTAAGTGCAGGCAAGGAACTGGCTTATTTGCATGAGAATGCTCAAGTTTTGAGTGAAAATTACGAAGAAGACGGCGTCCACATTGAAGCCAACATTGCGCCTGATGATCAGAGCCGCTTTGAAAAATATTTGGTTAATAATAGGTAATATATAATGAAGAAACACAATTTGCTGGTGGCCATCGTTGCAGTGGTTGAATGCATTGCGTTCACTGCTCAGCCCGTTCAAGCAGCGAAGTATTCGAAGTCTGAGGCTAAGCAGGTTAAGTATTTCCAACGTAAATACAAGAATTTGGATAAAGCGCAATACAACCGCAACAGCATTTACCAGCAAGCACCAAATTTTGCCAATCCTTTTTCACCAGGGGTCTTGAATCCGGCATACATTTCAACCACGATGGATTACGTTAATTACTACCGTGATTTGGTGGGACTGCCTAGCGAAGCTAATCCTGATGACGCTAACCGTAGCGCCCAGATCGGTGCTGCATCCCTCGCCGCAGTCAACGCAAGTGCCAGCCTACAAGCGCACGGTTTAATTAACTACCTGCGTCCCGACTACATCAGCGAAAACGATTGGGGCATCGCCGAGAACGCTACGCTAGGCAACATCAACTTCTTGGACGATGCGCATAGCGCCTCAGCAGGCGAGATCGTAACGGACTTGATGCGTGAAGACAACAATATCGCGGGCAAAGGCAATATTGGTCACCGGGCTCTGATTTTATCAGCACGTGCCACTCGCATGGGAGTTGGCGCAGCTTATGGACGTAATAGCAACGTGCTTTATTCAGTTCAAAACGGGTGGTTTGCTGATGATATTCTGCGCCAGCCGGTTGTTAACACGATGGTCTACCCTGCTCGCCGCGTCTTTCCATATGAATTAGTTGGCAAAAAAACACCATGGTCTTTCTCAACTACTAAGAGAATCATGGACACGCCGAAGATTTATATCACCGATATAACGGCTAAAAGACGCCATCGTGCCACACAGGTGCGCAACTTTGGCAAAGCCTTTTATGGCGATGGTTATGCGACAACTATCACTTATCAACCTGGTAAAACGAAGCTGATTAATACGCACAAGTACAAGGTG
This sequence comes from Lactobacillus sp. N54.MGS-719, assembly GCF_000980505.1. Classification (NCBI taxonomy): domain Bacteria; kingdom Bacillati; phylum Bacillota; class Bacilli; order Lactobacillales; family Lactobacillaceae; genus Lactobacillus; species Lactobacillus sp. N54.MGS-719. The sequence continues at coordinate 1,155 of NZ_LARO01000057.1, read as the reverse complement.
AAGATTGGCAAGTATTATAATTATACATTTAGATTTTTCAGACAAAATAGTAAATTAAAGTAACCAAAAAACAGCCGACGAATGTCGACCGTTTTTATTTATGTTTATTTTTTAGTTGCGACGCTTACGGTCAACAAGTGAACCTAAGCCAAACAATGATAACAAGCCTAAACCGAACAAGGCTAAGTTGTTTTGCTTTTCACCAGTTTGTGGCAAAGTTTTTTCTACCTTTGGAGCGGTCTTAGTTGCAGCTTTAACTACATTATTCTTAGTTGCGGTCTTAACTGCGCCTAACTTCTTAACACTGCCGCGGTTATTCTTAGCTTTCTCCATAGCCTTTGGAGAAATAGTTTTACTTTCCTTTTTATCATTCTTCTTGTGGTTAGCTTGAGGTTTATTTTCACCATGAGGAGCTACATTATCACCATGATGATCATCGTTTTTACCATTATTGTCAGTTGGATGATTATCTGGATTTGGTTTCTCATCTGAAGTTGTACCAGAGCCTGGGTTGCTATCTTTAATGAAGTGCAGCTTGTATTGAGCGTAAACCATAGCGATATCACGTGGAACTTCTTCTGGAACTTTCTCAGTAGGATCACCGTTTACGGCAAGTAAAGCCACAAAAGCAGCTGGCGTAATATTATTTAGACGAAGAGCTGGCTTTAATTTGCCATTTTCAGTATCTCTTTGAACATCCCACTTAGATGCCAAGCTGCCAATGGCCTTCTTAACGGCATCTTCACCGATTGCAGTATTGAACTGATCTGCCAAGTCCTTTTCACTGTCAAAGATGAAGTTTAAGCCTTCAATACCAACTTTCTTAGTCAAATCATCAGCGTCAAAGAAGACCAGCTTATTAGTATTTTGACGGCCTAAAACAGTTTGATTATTCTTGTCAGTCCAAGTTTGTTTGTTCAATTTTACAAGGTCGGCAAGAGACTCACCATTTTTGCCATTTGCAATTACAGCAATTGGGTGATAGCCTCTGAAGTCGGTTACCACGAAGACAGTATTAGCATCTGGCAAAACAATGCCATCCATCTTAATTACCGCGTTATTGGTTAAGTCGGCGAACATGTTTTCAACACCGCTTAATTCACCTTGAGCTTTAACAAAGCCATAGTCGTCCAAGCGCTTGATATTACTAAAGTC
>NZ_LARO01000126.1:0-958 GCF_000980505.1 Lactobacillus sp. N54.MGS-719 | reverse complement strand
TTCATCGCCACCCATTTTCTTAAGACTAATGTCTAACTTATTATCAATTAATTGAATATCTTTAGGAAGATATGGGGTAAGAATTTCAACGTTTTTTAAAGATTTTAGTTTTTGAACGTTAGATTCTAGGCCGCGGAATTGATCACGACGGTGAATAAGCTTAATATCGGCATAATTTGCAAGCTCAAGTGCCAAATCAAGTGCTGAATCACCACCACCGAAAACACCAATTGTTTGATTAGCGAATTCTTTAGGATCCTTAATAAAGTAATGAATTCTTTTTTTGATGTCTTCATTCATTTTAAGTGGAAGTTCTTTTGGCTTAAATGCACCAGCTCCAGTAGCAATAATAATGCTACGTACAAATACTGAATCATCAATTGTAAAACCATCTGTAGTTTTTACAATGTTTTCTACTTTATGGTTAGTTGCAATATCCGTTTCATCCTTCAACCCATCAGTTAGTCTTGGGATTAATTCATGTGCTCTTATTTTGCCGAAGGCAGGGATGTCAGTTATTTGTTTAAATGGATAGAGCATTTGCGGTTGTCCGCCTAATTCAGATAATGAATCAAAAAGTATCGTATTTAAACCGTGTAAATGCGCAAAATGTGCGGCAAATAATCCGACAGGACCGCCACCAATAATGGCTAAATCATATTTTTTTATTTTAAAAACCTCCTCTAAGTGCTGACGTATCAACTTTAACATGAATTAATGCAATATTCATTTGAAAATTTTGCTTGCTCGATCGGATCAAATAAGTTATATTATTGAAGTCACGTTTTTAGAGGTGGCGAATTATTAATAAAAAAGTGCTTGCAATTAGTTTGCAAGTATTATATATTAATAAAGTCGCTTCGAGAGATGCGGCACAGCTTGAATAAGAAGCCTGAGCAAAGGAAAAATCAATAAAATGAAAAAAGTACTTGCAAAAGGGAGAAGAAGCTGGTAACAT
>NZ_LARO01000054.1:0-9266 GCF_000980505.1 Lactobacillus sp. N54.MGS-719 | reverse complement strand
GTTTAATGATTTTCTTTTGCTTAGAACTAGGATAAAAGCGAAGCTTAACGCCAAAATGATAGGCTAAACTGCTCATTCTTTTCATGTATTTCACCTCCTTGTATTATTGTAATTTGATTATAGCCTATGTATATCTTATAATCAACAGTAAATAGATACATAGTAGACGAAAGGATATTAGACTATGAATAATAAGAGAGACAAAATAAAAGACGCAGGCTATGAAAAACACTACGTCTATAATGCACACTATCATCTAATTTGGTGTACTAAATACCGCAATCAAATCTTTACTAACCAAGACCTGGCTCAAGAAATGCGAGACCTGCTCAAGCAAATAGCTGAAGATAATCAAATCAAAATTGAAAAAATGGAGGTAATGCCTGAACATATTCATTTGCTTATCAGCTTTAGACCATCAAAATCAGGTTCAAGCGTAGTCAAAGCACTCAAAGGAAGAAGTGCTTTTTTATTCTTCAAGAATCATCCCGAAATTAAGCAAAACAAGATGTGGGGCGGACATTTATGGTCACCCAGCTATTACTTTGGCACGGTAGGGAATATGTCTAAAGAAGTAGTAGAAAAGTACATTAATGACCAGATCTACAATGCCGTTAGAGACGGCAAGCCCTATCCATCCCCGCATTAAAATACGGGGATTTTCGGGCGTTTTTCATTAAATAGGCTACTACTTTTGCTAAATCTGGATTGCAAAAATTAAATGTCACAAAAGTCTCTGGTAAATTATACAGATTCAAAAAAATCAATATTAACAAGGAGTTCCACCCCAGTACCGATACCACGTAACTATTAGCAAATTCACCCATTAATTTTTTATTATTAGTCAAAATTAATAATGGAATTATTGTAAATGGTACGGCAAAGGCTAAAAATACCTGTGAATTTTCCATCAACATATTCAAGACAAAATGTTGTTTTGCAATTGAATCATTTGCAGTTAATCCTACACATATGATTACTGGAATCACCGAAAACAAGCGAGTGATCAATCGTCTAGCCCACATTGGCATTTTCAAATGAATAAAGCCTTCCATCACTAACTGACCTGTCAAAGTTCCAGTAATCGTTGGGTTCTGACCTGAAGCTAGGAGCGCAATTGCAAACAAAGTCGATACAGCTCCAGTCTTTGCAACATTTATTAATATTGGATTACTCAACATTACCGTATTATTAAGCGCGTCATACAAGCCAAAGAACGAACCGTCTCGAACAGCCCCACTCTTAAAAACCGCGGCTCCCATTATCAGCAAAAGCGAGTTAATAATAAATGCAATTGTTAATTGAATATTGGAATCAGTCTCAGTATACTTGACCGCTTGACGAATTTCTTCTTGATTACGAGAGTTAATTTTCCTAACCTGACAAATACCAGAATGAAGATAAAAATTATGAGGCATAACTGTTGCGCCAATAATTCCTAAGCTTCCTGATAATGGTGAAATACCTCCAACTACTACCGATATTTATCCAATTAGGTCTAGCTAGAATCACTTCATACGCAAAGATAAAAAGAATAACGAAAATCAAACACGACACTAATATTTCAATTTTTCTAAAGCCAATCTTGCCTAGAAATAAAAGAAACAGTACATCTAAAATAGTAATAAGAGTAGCTAAGATCAGCGGTATTTTGAATAATAAATTTAAAGCAATCGCAGCGCCAATTACTTCAGTAACATCTGTTACCATAATTGCAAGTTCTGCAATTATCCATAGAATCACGCTTAAAAACTTATCAGTATGCAGTCTAATAGCTTGGGCTAAATCAAATTGTGTTACGATCCCCAATTTAGTTGACAAGTTTTGCAGGAGCATCGCCATTAAACTCGATAATAAAATAGTCGAAATTAGTAAAAACTGGAAGCTTTGACTACCATTAATTGAAGTAGCCCAATTACCTGGATCCATATATCCTACTGCAACTAAAGCTCCAGGGCCTGTATAGGCTACGCCAAAATCCTTTATTTTTAGGCACTTAAACTGATTCGTTGATTTTAGCCAATGATTTTCCGTTAGCATATTTTAAAAGGTGATATTTTTTCATCTCTAGTCACCTTAAAGATGAATACCTAGAGTAAGCCTTGCAACTTGACTCATCATCTTCGGTGTCCATTGGGGATAGTAGACTAATTTAGCTTCGCAGTCTTTTACTCCATCAACTTGTAGTGCCGCCTTCTTAATCATATCTTGCAATAGTTCAATAATAGGACAGCCCATCGTAGTCAAAGTCCAATTAATATGACAAACATTTTGATCATCAACTTCAACTGAATAAATCAACCCTAAATCAACCAAACTCACGCCCAATTCGGGATCAATCACATTTTTTAAAGCTTCAAAGACTTCTTTTTCTTTTGATGAAAGACTATCTTCATACATTAGCCAATGGCTCCTTCCATTTGGAAACTAATCAAGCGATTAAGCTCAACTGCATATTCCATTAAGTAAAGTCTTACCCTCAGTAACACGATATTTAGTATTGCCCATGATTGTTTCAGATAAAGTTGATTTACCTGTACCGTTTGGTCCCATAATGGCGTGAATTTCACCTGTATGCATAGTGAGATTTACACCCTTTAAGATCTTCTTGTAGGTCTTCTTTTCCTCGTCTTTAACTTAAGACTTGACTTTTTAAAGTTATTCGCTTTTACCTACAAGATATAGTAGTATCAGTCTGATAAATGTCTATATATAGTCATTGATGCAACAAATAAAAAACGCAGCACTGAAATATTAATTATTTCAGTGCTGCGTTAATCAATTTTGGGAAAACAAAAAGCTCACCCATTCCCGGGTGAGCTCTTCAGATTATTAATAATGTCTACGCTTGCGTGCAGCTTCTGACTTCAATTTTCTACGAACACTTGGTTTTTCGTAGAATTCGCGCTTGCGGTATTCTTGTAAGGTACCACTTCTTGAAACGGAACGCTTGAAACGACGAAGAGCATCATCAATAGACTCGTTTTCGTGAACGATTGTCTTAGCCATGTGTGATCCCTCCTTCCATTTCTTGGCGTTACGCCATACATTTACTTAAATTATACCAAACAAATCTTAAGGGTCAACATAATTTTCAAATATTTTTTAAAAAAGTTAATCCTCAGAATTCGGTTGTTAATCCGCTTTCATTAATAGTATAATTATGAACAGAAAGAGGTGCTAATATGGCAGATACAAAAGACCCAAATGAATTAAACATTATCATTATTTCCGATGCTGCTGGTGACACCGCATTTAGCAACGCTACTGCGGCTGCTGCTGAATTTCCAAAGGCTAAAATTAATTATCGTCGTTACCCATTTATTACTAATGAAAAGAAATTGGATGAAGTTTTACAAGAAATTGAAAAATATCCAAATCTTGTAATCATCTACAGTTTAGTAAAAGATGAAATGCAAATGCCTGTTATCAAGTTTGCACGTGAACACAATATTCAATGCGTAGACATCTTCTCACCTGTAGTTGAAGCTATCCAACAGACTACTCACATGACTCCTGATCAGAAGATCGGTGCTCAACACAGTTTGAACCAAAAGTACTTCGACAGAATATCCGCAATGGAATTTGCCGTAATGTACGACGATGGTAAAGACCCTAAGGGCTTCTTGGAAGCTGACGTAGTTTTACTTGGTGTATCTAGAACTTCTAAGACTCCACTTTCATTGTTCTTAGCTAACAAGAACTTGAAGGTTGCTAACTTACCACTTGTTCCAGAAACTCATATTCCAAAGGAAATTTACGAGATTGATCCTAAGAAGATTATTGGTTTAACCAACGATCCATCTGTATTGAATGAAATCAGACGTCAAAGAATGATTTCATACGGCTTAAACCCAGACACTAGCTACTCAAGCATGGATTCAATCAACAAGGAACTTGAATCAGCTCAAGCTTTATACAAGAAGTTAGGCTGTTACGTAATCAATGTAGCTCACCGTTCAATCGAGGAAACTGCCGCATTGATTCTTGAACACTTAGGTATTGATGACTACGCTAAGTAATAAAATTTTCTTTTAAACAGGACTGAAAAGTATTCAGTCCTGTTTTTCTATATTTTGGTAAGTAGAAACAGTTTTGTAACGGTTACGTAAAACTACTACGCTTACAATAATTCTGGTCACATAAAGAAAGGAGATATTCAGGTACATCCTGATTTAATATAGATGAGATTTAAAAAACAATTAATCACTTTATTAGGCGCAGTGTTATTAGGTTCAAATTTAAATGTATCAACTGTAGTTGCAGCTGATGCTGCAGTTGACAGCAATACTACAACAACAACTACTGAACCAGAAAAAAATACATACAAATGGACTTACCCATTCAAGGCTTGTGACAAAATGTCCAAAGCGCAAACTTTCGGGATGACTGATTATATGCGTTCTGTTAACCCACCTTCATACTTCCACGATGGGTGGGACTTCGGTCACTCAGAAGTTGGCTACTCACCTGTTTACGCTATTCATGAAGGTACAGTTAAGAAAGTTGCTTATAATAGCGGCTTAGGCTGGTTCATTTGGATTATCAGTCCAGATAAATATGTAGAAATTTATCAAGAAGGCTTTAATAACAAGAGCGACATTTACGTCAAAACTGGCCAAAAGATCGGTAAATTAACTGGCTCTCACCTTCACTTAGGTTTGACTAAGACCACTAAGAAGTACATTAACAAGAAATAATTAAGTAAAAGAATCATCAAAAATTTTGGTGATTCTTTCTCTTTTGTCATATAATTAAAAACAATTAAGATTATTAAATGGTATTTAAATTAGAAAGGGAGAATAATATGAATAAACATTCAGACACGGCCATCTTTGCTGGCGGTTGTTTTTGGTGCATGGTGGAACCTTTCGACACCGTAGATGGCGTAGAAAAGGTCGTTTCTGGCTATAGCGGTGGTCATGTGGCTAATCCTACCTACGAAGAAGTTTGCAGCGGCAAAACCGGTCATACAGAAGCAGTCGAAATCACTTATGATCCAAGCAAGATTTCTTATGAAGAACTTTTAAATTACTATTGGCAAGTAACTGATCCTACCGATGCAATGGGCCAATTCCAAGATCGTGGCGATAATTATCGTCCTGTCATTTTTTACAATTCTGAAGCACAAAAAGAAGCCGCTGAAAAGTCTAAACAAGAACTTGCTGAAAGCGGTAGATTTGATAAGCCAATCGTGACTCAAATCGAAGAAGCCAAACCTTTTTACCCTGCTGAAGACTACCATCAAGGTTTCTATAAAAAGAATCCTGAAAGATATGCATTAGAAGAAGCCGGTGGCCGTGCTGATTTTATTAAAAAGCATTGGGATAAATAATTTTATTGGTTGGTCCCTGCCCTTATTTTTGTTAAACTTAGTATGCTAAAAACAATAAATATAGTTTGTATTTAAACTAAGGATTGACGCTATATGGATCAATTAGATAAATTCAACAGGCGCTATAACTTCTTGTCTAAGTTATCAGCGTCCCTCTTTTACTCAATTGCTGTGGCGGTTGCGTTAAACTTCTTCTGGACGCCAGGACACATGTACTCATCCGGAATCACAGGTTTTGCGCAGTTAATTAACACTGTCAGTGAACGATACTTACCATTCACGCTGTCCACCTCAATCATGTACTTCGTCTTAAACTTTCCATTGTTTATCTTGGCTTGGGTTAAGATCGGACATAAATTCACGTTCTTTACGATTGTGGCAGTTGTCCTAGGATCAATCATGATGCATGTCATTCAACCATTGCATATGGCTCTTGATCCTGTTGTCTGTGCGATCTTCGGTGCGACAATTAACGGTATTGGTACTGGTTTTGCACTTAAGAACGGAATTTCAACCGGTGGGCTGGACATCATAGGGATCGTTATTCGTCAAAAGACTGGTATTAGCTACGGTAAGTTTAATATCTTTATTAACTTGATCATTATTGCTGCAGCTGGTTTCATGTTTGGCTGGACAAGAGCTTTATACTCTGCTTTAACCATCTTTATTAACGGCCGTGTAATCGATGCTGTTTACACGCAGCATAAGAAGATGCAGGTTATGATCGTAACTCAGCATCCCCAACACATCATTGATGGTATTCAAAACAGAATGCACCGTGGAATTACCATTTTGCACGATGCTGAAGGTGCCTACAGTCACATTGAAAAGACGGTTTTGATCACTATTATCGACCGCTACGATATGTATGACATTCGTCAAATTGTTCAAAAAGCTGACCCATACGCTTTCATGAGCGTAAGTGAAGTTGAAAAGGTATACGGTCGCTTCAAGGAGCAAGAGATAGTCTAGAAAAGTAAGACAATTGAATATTTAACAAAAAACTCATATTGGAAGAAATTCCATTATGAGTTTTTATTATCTCTCGACTTTTATCTTCTCTACTATACTTAAGATATAATAGTTTTAAAAGGTTAACATTTCGGATAAATTAAAAACAACCTAGTATCATCATAAAGAGGATCAAAATGGCAATAATATTACTAATTTTAATTGCAATAATTATCTGGTTGTTAATTAAAATTTACGACTACAAAAAAATAAATACCAAATTATCTAAACAAAATAACGAATTAGCTGAGAGAATTAAATTACTAATTGGCACTTCTCAACTCCATTCTGAAAATTCGGATGAGAAATCAAGGCAAGGCTCAGAAGACAATAAATATGCGTCAATACCTCCTACACCTTTTAATGAGAAAAATGCAGCAGCTTGGAAAAAATATGAAGATGAGCAATCGAAAGTTTGGACCAAATACCGTAAAGTGCAAGAAAGCCAACCAGATTATGATAAACAATTTGGTAGATCATTTGATTATCCTAAGTACACCGACAAATATGATACAAATACAGATTTCAGTTTGCGTGAATTACTTCTATTAATTTAGTGGGGCAAAATCAAAAAAGGTAGACTTACCACCGCTAAAATCCCTAAATATTTTATCTTTACCTACAATTTGAATGTACCAAAAGTAACTCAAAAATTTATTGATAAAGGTTGGCTTGTTCAAGAAGATGACAGATACTTCTTATCAAAAGAAGCAAATCAAGTTACAGACTTCTATAGTGATCTATGGGAAATGCATCAAGCGGACAACTTTCCTATTTGCTTAGATGAAGATTTTCCTAATTGGAATCATGGGAAATTACTCATTACCTTCTACAAGAATGATATAGATTTTCAAAATAAATTAATTGATTATTATCACAAACTGGAATCATTCTACAAAAACAATCCAAAGTTCTTTTCTGATAAACAAATGCAAAATAATCATATTCAAGAGATTGAACAATCAGTTATAGAAGCTCAAAATGTGATTGATAAGAACAAAAAAATAATTAAAGCTATTGAATAAATAAAAATATAGAAAGGACTATCATGAGCTCATATTACGAATTAATTTGGAAAGAAAATGAACTAGATTCATACTCAACCGATAAACTTAACTTCATTTTTAATACGATCAACCATCCCTTCCCTGTTAGTTACCGCCAAATGTACTCCAACCGCTTGGAATGGCAAAAAGCTGTTAAGCATCACAACGATCTTATTCAAAAGGTAAAAGACACTATCAATACTCGCGACGACATCCACGATGTCAGAGAGGCCTGGCTCAAGCAACATGACAACGCTAAAACCACTACAGAAGATGGCTACACTATTGAGCAAATCGCCAATAAGTTGCCACATTTAGCTAACCAACTAGGAGCTTTCATGGAAATCGAAAACATCGAAATCAAGTACTTCGATGACGATTTTAAGCCGCGTTACGATTTAAACGACTTTAAAGACATCTTCAAAGAAAACTATAAGGATAGTGGCTTTAAGCAAACTGGTATGACTAAAGATGCCCTGTTGAAACTATATCCGCAAATTAACAAACAAGATCTCGAAAATGTCTTAGAAATGGCCGACTGCGAGCCAGAAACAGAAGATGGCGTGGAAGTCATGCCTTACTGGTATGCGGTAAACGCCAAAAGAATGCTTGTTGATGGCGATAGCTTCACAGAAACTTTTGATAATTAAACATCTAAAAAGACAACAGTTCAAAAAATCTGCTGTCTTTTTTACTTTCAATTGACTCTTGGATTTTATCCCTTAATGCTATAATTAATAAAGAAAAACTAGAATAAAAAGTATATTGAGATACTTTTTACGAAAGGAAACAACATTGGGATCTTTATTATTAGCCGTCATCTATTTAGCCTTTATTAGTCTGGGACTACCTGATTCGTTACTTGGGCCGGTTGGCCAGCAATGCAATCAAGTTTAAATGTACCGAGCTCTTATGCCGGCTATATTTCAATGACTATTTCTTTAATGACTGTAATTTCATCTTTATTCAGTCCACATTTAATCAAAAAAATGGCCGTCAAGTGGATTGTCATTATTTCAATCGCTTTAACTGTATGTGGTCTATTAGGGTTTTCTTCTGTCAACCAATATTAGCAATTACTTGTTTGGGCAATGCCTTATGGTCTAGGTACCGAATCAATTGATGCCGCCCTAAATTATTACGTTGCAAGTAATTATTCTCCACGGGTCATGAACTTCTTGCATTGTTTCTATGGTGTAGGAGCCATAATAAGTCCAAATATCATGGCATTTGCTTTACTCAAAGCTAATCGGCATGCGGGTTACCTATGGACTGCAATATTACAAGGATTTATCTTATTCGTTTGTATCATTTCTCTGCCACTATGGAAAGTTAACGAGAAAGCTAATGTAGACAGTGAAACCTCTGAATCAGTCGGCATCATGTCCTCATTGAAGGTACCTGGCGTGATTTTTACTTTATTCACCTTCTTTTCTTACTATGCAGGTGAAGCCACTTATTTTTTATGGACATCTAGCTATTTTGCCGGTACTAAAAGAAATATTAATTCGGAGCTCATTGCATCATTTGGTTCTTTGCTTTTTGGTGGTTTGATGTTAGGACGACTAATTGCTGGTTTTATCTCTCACCGCTTATCTGATAAAAAGCTCATTCGAATTGGTTTAATCACAGAAGCCATTTGAATTTTATTAGTGCTTATTCCATCATCTCAATACTACTTAGCAGTAATCGGTTTTCTAATTATTGGAACAGGCATGTGGCCTATCTATCCGGCTATCCAACATATTGCACCAGCTAACTTTGGTAAAAAATTTGGGCTCTTTGTCAAATGGTGTTGATAAAAGTCAATTAAAAATTAAATAATAGGGAAAGGCATTAGGCTGCTAAATAGTAGTCTGATGCTTTTTCTTTAA
>NZ_LARO01000051.1:0-9330 GCF_000980505.1 Lactobacillus sp. N54.MGS-719 | reverse complement strand
ATCAGGATTATCCATAATATCATGAGCAAATTCTTCAAAGTCAATATCATCGCCAAAATATTCGTCATTTTCTAGCTCAGAATAAAAATACCGCTCATGCTGTTCCTCACAAAATTGCTTAATTTTTTTGGCATCTGCCTGTCTGATTAGGCCTACTCTACTCAAAAACAAATAGAAATCACTAAACATGTCAAGTAGCTGGTCGACCATCAAGTCTTTTTTCTTCTTAGGAATTTTATCATCTACTTGATATACACGGTTAACTCCCCACCAGATATAATAAGCGACATCCCCTAAATTACTGTTCACAAACCGAAGTTCATTATTAAGCAAATAGCTATTGACGAAATCCAGCAATTGTCTCTTATGATCAATCAAATATCTACGATAGTCTACCTGCGCATATTTAAAATACTGATCAACTAGCTTTTCATTATTTTGCTTAATTTCATTACTTATTTTTGCGTTGTCAGATATATCCTGGTATTCATATTGTTTCCAGTGGTCGGGATCTTCAAACTGCATTCTTAAATCCCAATACTTGGTATTGCTTTTCGGACGTTGAGTTTTAACTGGGAAAACTTCATTAGCCTTTTCAGCAATTTTCTCAACAACATCATTTGAAGGATCAGAAAAAGTCATCAAAATTAATGACATCACAGTTAATTTTTCTGCATAGTTTAATTCATCATCATGATAAAGAGTCAATTTTTGCTTTAACTGTGAGCCCTCTTCAATGTAATTTTGTATCTTGGCCGTCACTTCACTATTAACCAAGTCATTATGGGCAAAAGTAAATTCAGTCTCAAGATTAGCATTTGCAATATCTATTCTTTGATTTTGAACAATGTAATCCCAGGCATGACTTAGCCCAATTAACACATCATCAAATTCGCTTTTATCGATCTTTTGTGTAACAACAACCAAACCGGTATCGATTTCTACAAACAAATAATACTTTTCACTATTAAAAGTAAACTTCGTCAACTGCCAATTACTAAAAGGCGTAGCTTGAGCAATAGAAGTATTGTCGCCAAGTTCTTCATAAAGATCTTGACCGTATTGAATTAATGGCATAATCTAGCCTCCTTTTTAACGTTTTCATTTCCTTTATCATATCAGATACCGTGAATAATATGTGTTTAACACATAAAAATAGGCATCCCTGTTTTAGAGATGCCTTTTTCTACTTTTTAAAATAAAAAGCTGTAGTGATTAACTACAACTTGGTTCATGCCTATTGTAAAACTTCTAAATGATGAAATTTTACAATATCAGCATTCGAGATAGAACTATTCTTTCCTTTAGCTCAAGCAATCGAAGAATATATCGAATACTATAACGAAGAAAGGATAAAGAGCAGATTAAAAGGCTTAACTCCGAAAGAATATCGGAATCAAGCCTCTATTAATTCTGTATTTTAAACTGTCTAATTTTTAGGTCTCACTTCACTTTAATAAGATACACTTTATTACTTATAAAGTGATATTTTCTTTTTATAATACTTTAAAAGCATCTTTGCATTTTCAGTAGTATCATAGCCCTTTTCCTTTAGCTTTTGACAGTATGAATTTGATCTTAGTTCACGGTTGTTAGCTATAGGTATTTTTATCTTTTGGACCCAATCTTTAGGAGAATCTAGTCTTTCAAAAGAAATGTTACTTACAAGATCATTTTCTGAAGAAATTGTATTAGATACTACAGCATCTAATCCGGACGCTGTCGCCTCTATTAAAGTATAAGGCTGCCCTTCATATAAAGATGGAAGAAGAAATAAATCCATTGCATTCAGCCATCCCGAAGTATCACTTACTGCACCAGTGAAGAATATATGTTTACGCAAAAACACATCACTATCGACACGTTTCTTTATTTTTTCAAAATTCACGCCACTTCCAACTAAGACTAAATAATAATTATCGCCTAGCTGTTTAATCAGATCTAGCAAAACAACCTGATTTTTTTGTCTATTAAATCTTCCCACATTTCCCAGCAAAATATCGTCTTTATTAAGTTTAAGTGTTTTTCGATAGTTTTCTCGCAGACTTTCATCAAAATGAAAATGTGACAAATTTATTCCATTTCTTATAACTAAAAATTTTTTCTGATGAAATAGCCACTTGCCCGCAGCAATGTTACATGCTACACGCCCATTGACTGTCAAATTAAAGATAGGACGTAATAATTTATTTATCTTCGTATGATCGGCAGTTGTATTATGGCTATGAGCTATACGAACTTTTATACCTGCAAACCATGCAGCTAAAAGTTCAATTGACATTGTAGTACTGTTACCATTTACATGAACAATATCATATTTTTCTTTTTTTAAAACTTTTATTAATTTCCAGAAGTATATTTGTGGCGAATTATCTCGCATGGGAAGTTCGATTAGTCTTATTCCTTTTGAAATTATTCTCTTTTTAAAGGCTTTTTTCACTTTATTAGGAGCAATAATAGCTACGTCTTCTCCCCACTTAGAAAAAAGATAACTATTATTTAAGATGAATGTAGATATACCATTTTCTTCTAGATTAACAGTATTAATTAGTGCAATCTTCATTTTTTACCTAAAGTTTAAAATCTACGAGATCATGTCGAGTTACCCGTTGATCCTTAGGAGGCAACTCTCTCCAATTACCATAATCATTTACTAGCATTTGTTCATAATATTTAGAAATCAAGAAATTGTGATTTTCAAATTTATGATCCTCAACTTCATCAAAAAACTTTCTGCAATACACATTTTTTTTAACGTATGGACCTGGAAAAATTCTAACATTTTTAGTTTTTTCTTTATCATACTTACACATTATGTCAAAGGCCTTATTCCTAATCTTTTTAGTATTATTTGGAATAAGATATTTAATCAGACCAGCAATTATTTTCTTTTTTCCTTTTCGTGCTTTAACAGATAAATACTTAGCCATAAACATATGTCTTAAGAAAATAAAGCTATTAAATTGTTTTTTAGCTTCTTTTTTATTATCACTTACATTATCAACAGGAAATATATCTATAAAAACTCCATGATTAATATTGTACTCAGCCAAATATGACTCCTTAAATAAGGTATTGTTAATTCGAATCTTATCAAACAAATATAAATACTCTGGATCAGTACTCATATCTTGATAAAAATACTTGGAAGGTAATTCTGTTTTACAAATTAATTTAAACTTCTCCAAGTCATCCCTTAGCATTGCTATATCCACATCATCATCCCAAGGAATAAATCCATTATGGCGAATCGCTCCCAATAATGATCCATCAATTAAAGTATATTTAATAGAGTGTCTTCTGCAAATCTGATCAATTACTGTCAGTGCTTCTAATTCTAAAGAGTGTATAGCTTTTAATTCATTACTTGATAACGTTTTTTTTGACATAAAAATCCTGAATTCTTTTAAAACTAAATTTTATTTTTTATGATATTTATTGCATTTTTCAACATTGAAATGGCAATTTTATTCTTCAACAAAACCAAAATTGCTCCGTACATAGGGACAGATAATATTACTGAAAAAACAGTTTTCCAAGTCATAGAATCCCATCCCCATTGACATAGTAGACAAACAATTACTATTCCAATACAACCGATAATCGATTCTAAAAGATTTTTTAAGGTTTCCTTCTTAAATATAATCGGTTTAATAATATCTTTGCATGAATATCCATTCATTATCATTACACTCAGTTCTGCCAATACTGTGCTTAATGAAGTACCATCATATGACATTGTAGGTATTAAAATGAAATTCAAAACTATATTAATTACTGCTGTAATCAATGTATTTTGTAAAACTCTCTTTTCTCTTTTAGCAGGAATCAACACACAATCTGAAAATATCCAACTAAAAATTGAGAAAATAATAGCCCACGTAATAATTCGAAGTGAATTTACAGATGGTAAAAACTTTTGACCAGCAATTATTAAAACAACTTCTCGACTTAGCATTAATAGGCCAACCGATGCAGGCAATACTAACACACCTAAAGTGTTAATTACTCTAGTCAATACGGCATTATACTCTCTTCTCCTTCTTTGCCCCCATAGCATAGCTAACCGAGGTATTGTTACTGTTAAAACAGCAGAAAGTAGACTTTGTGCTATCTGATATATTTTTACAGACGTACTATAAATCCCAACTGCATAATCATTCTTCATCAATCCAAGAATAGTATTATCTGAATAAACATATATAGTTACGGCAACCGAAGAGGCAAAAATAGTCAATATTGGTTTTAAATGATATTTCCATCTAGTATTCAAAGTTAAACGAATATGAATAAAACTTCGAGCATGTACAAAATTAAGAAAATTTGAACCAACACTAGCCAACACGGTTATAGCAGCATATATAAGATAATCTGACGGTCTTTTTACAAAAATAAATAATAAAATTATCGATAGGATTTTAAAAATTATACTTCTGATAGTAATGTAGGTATAATCTTCATAAATCGTATAAATCCATTCAGTCCCTAAAGTAGTAAATAAAATTTGGATACTAAAAATCAATATACAAGCTACATAATTATTTAGATTTTTAAATATTACTAAGCTCAACAATAATAATATGTATGCAATTACGGTAGCTAATATATTGATACTAAAAACTTCGCTCGAAAACTCCTCAATTTGTTCCTTATTATCTCTATACTTTGCACCCTCACGAACTGCATACGTAGCAATTCCTAATCCGGCAATCAATATAAAATAGCCAATATACGTATTAGAAAAATTATATATCCCAATACCATTAACAGATAAAACACGAGATATATACGGAAAAGTAATTAATGGAAAGATTAAATTTAATACACTTCTTAATCCATTTAAAAAAGCATTTAAACCCAATGACTTTTTTTTCATTACTTTTCTTCCTTAACATAATTTCTAATTTTTCTCGAAATTTTACCGATTCTTCCAATAATTACAAATATTGGATAACACTTTTTAAAAGATAAACATTCAATTTTATATCTGATATCATAGTTAGTTATCTTAATATTCTGAGTTAAAAAATCAATTAAATCGGGATACAAAAGAATTTGTTCTTTATTTAATCTATGAAATAAAGAAATTACATTAATCATTGTATTTCTTTCTAATTTAATAGCTAACGTAGGATAATTTTCTTTAAAGAAACTATACATTTCATAATGTGATAAAGCTGCATCTTTTATTTTTTTAGTAGACAGATTATGTGTCAAACTATCATTTCTTATTCTATAAAAATAAAATGGAGCGCTTTGAAAATATATGCTGCTAGCTTTATCATACAATTTATACATAATTGATAAATCTTCTGTATAAATACGATCTTCTGGAAATTTAATTTTATCAAAAAGACTTTTTTTAAAGATTTTATTCCAAGGAAAAGCAGCTATATTGTTATCTAAAAGACTTTTCATTGCTTGAAATTTAGAAATCGCTTTAGCTTCATTAGGAATTTTTATATCATTTATCTTTGATACATCACTATTTCTTTTAAATTTTAAATATTTAAAAACCAGAATATCAAATTTATTATTTCTATCTGATATCTCTTTTTTAATGTATTTTAAACTCCCTTGATTAATTGCATCATCACTATCGATAAACCATACCCAGTCTCCCTTACTTTTCATTAGCCCATAATTTCGAGCACTAGAAACTCCTTCATTTTTCTTATCATAAACTCGAATTTGAGAATATTCAGACTGATACTTTTCCATAATAGCTCTACTACTATCAGTAGAGCCATCATTTACTATAAGTATTTCAACATCTGATATATCATTTTTAATTACACTATTAATACAAAATTTAATATACTTTTCTACATTATACATTGGAATTATAATGCTTAATAATGGCTTATATGGTTCGTCTGGTTTCATTTTTTATTTTTATTTATATTTCCTCCTATATTTAATATATAAATTAAGTGTGCTTATCATTTAAGCAGGTTTTATTATCCTCATTTTTTTCGTTAATAGATACTAACGAAAATGGCAACAATAAAAATATGTTATATTCTAAGGAATAAAGGTGTTGATCTATTAAACTATCTAAAACTATAACAAGTAAAATAAACGGAATTATGTATTCATGTATTTTTAAACATTTATTAACTACATATCTATAACCTATTCCCACAAGGACTAATAATGCCAATCCATACGATAATAAAAACACATAGAAACTATTATCAATATAGAACCAGCCTTTGAAAAAAGAAGAAATATTAGTATAAATATCTTGCCCCCAGATAGAATATCCAAAAAATTCAATCCCCATTCTATTATTTGTTAATCTAGCCGAAGTAATTTGATTAATAAATTCAAGCACCGAATTATTTGGATATCTGATAAAAAGTTCCGTTACTAAATACGATAATAATGCACCTATAAAAAAGAGATTTTTAAGAATTGATTGTGTAAATTTAGAAATTTGAAAATCAGATTTAAAAATTTTTCTTTTTAGGAAGATAGTATACGGTATAAGTAAAAGTAATGTGAGACTTCCTAGTCTAGAATTACTTTCCACTAAAGTTATTATTGCTATAACAAATATTAATAAGTATAAGGAAGTATTATTACGTCCTTTCATCAAATTTAAATAGATCTTGGATAAAGTAATATATACTATCAGCTGAACTAAATCCGTTGGCATTCTATATCCAAACGTCTTTCTTCCTTGAAGTACCTGTCCATCTCCAACCAAACCTAGAATATAAGCTAATAACATTATTAGCAACACACTACAGGCAACCACAAAAAAAGTCTTCAATATTTTCTCAAAGTGTATATGATATGCACTTAAAATAAATATGATATTAACAAGTAAAACATAGTTATGATTGCGCTTAAAAGAAACTATAGAAATAACTGTTAAAAGAATAATAAAAATAAGAATTATTATTTTTATTAGCGTCAGCCTATTCACTGCATAATATAATTCATTAAAGTCCAAAACAACAAAGCTAAATATAGAAATAAGAAGCCCCAAAAATATAAATGAATATCTTATATATGGGGGAACAGGTAACAATGTATGACCCAGTAATTGCCCAACCAAAAATAAGGCTAATCCTAAACAATATACACTTTCTCTGCCAAGTTTTATTTTCATTTAGAAAACACCATTTCTTGCTTATTACAATAATTTAAGAAATCCTTATAGGATGAAAATTTTGTATGATAAGTACTAAGTTTTTTAAGAGTCTCATGATAATTTCCCATTAATTCAAGTTGGCTTCGATATTTTGTATATATGCGCGAAGGCTTAAACAGAAAGAAATACTCATCCATCTTTTCTTCTGGCGGATATGTCTTAAATCTTTTCTTGTACTCTAAAACGTATTCTACTGCCTCTTTTAATTGGCGTTTCTCTCTTTTATCTCTATATTCTTCAATAGTCATTAGTTTTCGAGCGGGATTTCCTGCATATACAGAATTAGAATCAACATTTCCACTTACAACACTATTGGCACCAATTATTACATTATCACCAATATGTGATCCACCTAGAATTGTAGCGCCCTCTCCTATAAATACGTTATTGCCTATTACAGTTTTACGTTGATTTCCATAAATAATTCCATATTTTTTCTTCAACACAGACCAACTATAATCGTGAGTCAAAATAGTTACTGGGCCAGTCATTTGAACATAATTGCCTATTGTTAGCAAATGTGGATTTTGAGCATCGATATTCGTATGAAAAGGGCGAAAAATTTTAACACCTTTACCTATCTTGACTCCACATTTTCTTAAATATGTTATATAGCTTTCCTCTGTTGCCTTAGGACCTAGTATCCAACATTTGATTTTATTCTTTAAATTCACATTTTCTCTATAAAATATACTCTAATTAAAATAATTACTAAAATTTCACTTATCTATTAATTTATAACCTTAGCTAATAAATATAATAAATAAACTTGCTTTCTTAAAATTAATGACAAAAAAATCCTTTGTTTAAGACCTAGTTTTTTTCTAGGGTATTTTTTTATAACAGATCTAATTTCAGGATCAGTACAAATAATATTAATTCTTTTTCGTGCTTCTCTTAAGCTTCTATTATTTTCTTGAAATATACATCCCGATAAATTAACAAATAGATTCCTATCAATTCTTAAAATAGTACTCTCACCATAATCTAAAGCTTTCATTTTGTTTAATAAATACTTATATAATTTTTTAGTTGCTATAAACTTATCTTCTCGATAAGAAGTACTTAAAGAAAATGCATTTTGTCGATATTTGTAATCAGATTTAGATATGATACAAGCATTTTTTACATATTGCATATAATCTATGTCAAATACAATATCTTCTGACATAAGTTTTCTTTCTGATGGGAAACGCAAATTATGCTTCATAATTATTTGATGCTTAAATAAACATCCCCAAACTGACATGTTAATACTATCGTGTTTACCTGGAGCAGAACCAATTAATCGAGGTAAAAGTTTGCGTTTAGCATCTGTCCCTTCAAAAAGCTGAAAATCATTAATATTTTCAAAAAGCACATGGCCTTCATCATTAACTTTTTGAAACCCACCTTTGCAATAATCACAGTTAAACTTAGTCATGCTATCATATAGATTCTTCAAAGCCTGAGGAGCAAGCCAATCATCAGAATCAACAAATGCTATATATTCTCCGTTAGCTATTTTTAACCCAGAATTTCTAGCCATTCCTAGTCCAGCATTTTTCTTATGAATAGTTTTTATTTGCGAATACTTATTAGAAAATTCATTACACAATTGACCACTTTTATCTTTTGAACCATCATCAACCAAAATAATTTCAATATTTTTATATGTTTGATTTAAAATACTATCTACACATTGTTCAAGATACTTTTCAACATTATATACAGGAACAATTACCGTAATAAGGTCTTTTATAAAGTTATTATTCAAATCCATTTCCTCAAATTATCATTATAAATACTTATTCAAAATATGATGATACAAAGAATTATCATTTTTTATAAATTGGTCTTTCCAACTTAATTTAAACAAATATGTATTTTGTTCAAAAGTTTTAATTTTATTTTTCAATTCATCATTATACGGTTTATTAATATATTTTCGTAATTCAAAAGTTTGTGAATTATTTTTAGGAACTGTTTCTATTTGTCGTCTAGCATATTCATCATTTTGAGATATTATCTTTATAATATAATCAAACATAATATAATCTATAATTTCATTATATTCTTTCCAAAATTGAGAGACTGTAAAATAGTTTGTGTAAGGATGAATGATTCCTTAAATTTATTTCTTTAAACATTAGAAAAAGGAGTTCCTTTCTCGTATGATTGGTTTGAAC
>NZ_LARO01000125.1:0-973 GCF_000980505.1 Lactobacillus sp. N54.MGS-719 | reverse complement strand
GCCTAAGCTTTGAAAAGCAAGACGTGGGGTTGAAAACATTTTTTTAATGACATCACGTAATAATGAACCTTTTTCATCTTTTTTAGCTTGGAGGAATTGATCGCTTTCATGCAAATGTCTTCTGATAAAGACTGTTAAAATTACTGGGACAATTCCGACCAAGAATAGTGCGTGCCAGCCAGCTGTTGGAATAATCCAAGCCGCAATTAATGCCGCAAAGATCGCACCGATTTGACCACCGACTGCCGCAATTGAGGTCATCTTACCAATTCTGTCGCTTTCAAAGTTTTCGGCGATTAAGGCAATGCCTACGCCATATTCACCGCCGGCACCAATACCAGCGAGAAAACGTAAGGCGTAGATCTCATAGATGTTGTTGGCAAAAGCCATTAAACCGGTGGCAATGGCGAAGATCAAAACCGTGTGTGAGAAAGTTTTAACACGGCCAATCTTGTCGCCCAAGATGCCGAAACAAATACCACCAACTAACATTCCTAAGTTAGTGATTGAGGAGATCAATCCAGCGGCTCCACCTGATAGATGTAAGTCCGCAATCATTGAACTCATCGCAAACGATAAAAAAAGCACATCCATGTTTTCAAGCGCAAAACCTGATGAAGTAGAGGCGATGACCCACTTTTGGTTTTTACTTAGTCCATGACTGTGCTGCGTAATATATTCCATATTTAATTCCTCCAAAACGAATGCTCTCTGTCATCCAATTATTTCTTCGTCTGTATATGATACGCTTTTTGAATAAATAAACAAGGGTTGTTATGAAAAAAAGATCATCCTATCGTGCTGAAAGAATGATCTGAAAACTTTGTTTTAAATCTAATATACTAACAATCCGACGCCTAATGCGACTAGACATAAGACAAATTCGATTACCAGTAATTTCCAACACCACTTGAACCATTTGTTAAAGTCGATGTTAACCATCATCAAACTCATCAAGATTAATCCGGTTGGG
>NZ_LARO01000050.1:0-9489 GCF_000980505.1 Lactobacillus sp. N54.MGS-719 | reverse complement strand
TATTGTCAATGCCGCTAACAAGAGTTTATTAGGTGGTGGTGGGGTAGACGGTGCGATTCACGTTGCAGCTGGTCCAGAACTTCTAGCAGAATGTCGAACGCTTCATGGCTGTGATACTGGTGAAGCTAAGATAACCAAAGGTTACAATTTGCCAGCTAAGCATGTAATTCATACAGTTGGACCAATCTACCGTTTCCACACTCTGGAAGAAGACGCTAAGTTACTTGCAGATTGTTATCGTAATAGCTTGGATTTAGCTAAGAATAATAATTTACACAGCATTATTTTTTCATCGATTTCAACTGGGGTATATGGTTATCCTGCTAAAGATGCAGCAAAGGTAGCGATTAAGACCTCCAGAGATTGGTTAAAAGCTAATCCTGACTATGAGATGCATATCTCACTATGTGCTTTTGATAAGCGAATGGAACAAGTTTTGAAAAATCAATTATAGAAGAAAAGTATCTTACATTGTTAGACTAATCTAGTAGTTGTAAGATACTTTTTAATTTTATTATTTGCGATAAGAAATTCCCCAGGTAAAGATCAATACAAGAATAAAGTTAAGCAATAGTGTAAAGCCAGTTACCCAAAATACTGTTGCGTAGTTTGATAAACCCGAAATCATCGATCCCATTAATGAACCGACTACGGCACCAATTGCTTGGAATGACTGATTATAAGAGAAGATCCGGCCGAAACTTTCACTTGGTGTGTTCAAGGTCAAAACAGTTTGAGCGGCTGGCAACATCCCCGCACTGGCAATTCCTAACAAGAATCTCAAACCTGCCAGAACCCACGGATTATTAGTTAATGCCATTGGAATAAATAGGATAAAGCCAACAATTAAACCAATTCTTAAAACTCTCAAAGGCCCCACTTCATCCATCTTATGTCCAATCTTTGATGCAGCAATCAAAGTACCAAGTCCTGGTGTTGCGGCAACAACACCGGCAACCAAAGCCACGTTTTTAGCGTTAGGCATCATCGATTTAACATAGAGCGAAACAATAGGATCGATTGACATGGTTGATGATTGAACAAGCATGGTAGTGATGAACATAACGATGATCAATTTTACACTAGGCAAGCTTTTCATAATTTCGTTCATTGGCTTCATCTTTTCGCGAGAAATTGGAGTAAATTCTTCATGAACAAAGAATGTAGTACCCAAAAATACAAGGAACATCAATAATCCGGTAATAAAGAATGGAATACGATATCCCCAAGCACCGCCGAGCCAATTGCCAAAGAAACTTGATAAAGCACCGCCTAAAAGTGGTCCAACTAAGTTACCTGCAGTTCCGGCTATCATCATTTGGCTCATTACCCAGCCGCTTCTGTGATGAGGAGTTTCTCCAGCTATTAATGCTGTTGCATTATTGATATAACCAGAAAATGCTCCTTGAATAAAACGCATAACAACGATATATATAGCGTTTGGTGCTAAACCAGTCAGGGTAATAGTTAATGCCATAACCCCTGAAGCACGCATACACATTAATTTTCTACCTTTACGGTCAGCTAAGTTGCCCCAATATGGTGAAACAATTGCCTGGGCAATAAATGTCATGGCAAATGCTAAACCTGAGTAAAGATTAATTTGAAATTTTGTATAATTACCCAGATCAGAAATAAATAAAGAAATAAAGGGCATCGTCATTGAGTAGCCCATTCCTGTAATAAAACAGCCTAACCATAAGGTATAAAAAGCTTTATGCCATCCAGCTGGAAAGGCAGTTGATTTTGTAGTAGTCAAAAAGTCATCTCTTTCCAAAAAGTAAAACAATACTTTAATTTTAGCACATACAAAAAGCTAAATTTTTCTTCAAATTCTGCCTTGAAAGTGGGATATCTTGTTCATAATGTGCTACGATAGTGATTCGAGAAAGGAGTTTTCATTATGGCACATATGTCTAGGCGAGAATATCGCATGAAAAAAGAACATGGACAATCTGGTGCTAGTCAATCGCGAATTAATTATTCTAAAAATAAGATAATTAGTCGTGAAGAATTTAGAAGTAAAAAGATTAGCAATCCTGTGCCAATTAACAATGTGAATGTGGCTAATGCTACAAGAGAAAATTATAATCATGTCAAACTCAACTTTTGGAATATTTTCTCTGATAGGCCATATGTCTCTGTGACAATAATTGTGTTGGCTTTGTTCTTTATTATGATCAAACTGTGGTGGGGACTCATTGTACTGCTTATTGCTGTCATAGCTGGTATTTATGTGATAGGACGTAGTCATCATCCTAACCGTGTGCTGAGTCTAGAGTTTCATATGAAAGCTTCTAGAAAACTTAGTATGCTTAGAGCCTTTGAATTAGGTGGTTCTGTTGTTATGTTTTTAGCAACTTATATGAAACAAGTGGTTTCTGTAGATTTCTCATCAGCAGGATCAACTGATAGTTTCCAAATTATTCAAGGGATGCTGTCTAATAATGGTGGTTATTATGGTCAACGTGGATCATATTTCTTGAATTTGCTTAATACAGTAACTGGTGGGCAGTTATGGAGCTCTTATCGGTATGCAACCAATAGTGCACAAATGATGAGTAGTAATTCAGGAAGATGGATTATTATTTGGATCATGCTTTTGATGATTGCTCCAGCATTTTGTGTGTTGGCACAGTTCTTTAAAGAGCCATATTCAAGAAATGCAACATTAGTTACTTCATTGATCACTACGGTAAGTTTTGTATTAACTCCTGTTTTAATGAGAAGATGGGTAGTAGGTTATGCAATGGAAAATCAAATGGCAAGAGAAGCAGCCAACAATGCGGTTCATATTGGTACCATGGCGTATGTTGGTATGGGGTGCTCAATTATGGTTTTGATTATTGCAATTTATCGTTTTGTTAAACAAGATAATTTTGAATAAAGATAAATATTTTAACCCAGTGCTAGATGGAGGTGAATCTTCGTCCAGCACTTTTATTTTGCCAAAATAAGATTTGACGACATAAAAAAATCACCTAGTCAATTGGACTAGATGATTTTTTTTATGATTGAAAATTAAAAGAATGAATTAATACCAATTATGTGCTAACCAAAATCTCTTGGCATTAACCCATGAACCGTAACGACCATAAACGTAATTATCAGCTGTACGTTCTTGATTCTTAGGTGATAAATCACCGTTTAAGTAACCAATATTTAATTGATATTTACCGTAACAAACACCGTTTCTAGCAGTGTAGCTACCACCTGATTCACGCATTGCGATCCAACGCTTAGCTGCTCTTTCCTTCTTAGAAAGCTTTCTAGTTGCGGCTTGTACAGTTTGGTTATTTGAAGTGGTAGAAAAAGCTTGGGCAACAGTAACACATGCAAAGGCAAGTGCTAAAGCTGCAAAAATTTTAACCAAAGTAGATTTAACGTTTTTACTCATTTATTTAATTCATCCCCGTTAATAAAGCTTAATTTCAAATTTGTCAATTTCTTAATGATTACGTTTATATCTTACAAGCTCAATATGACAGCAATGTTACAAAACGAAAACGTCATTCTTACAATCAGGAATAAATAGCCTTTTTTAAGCGCTTTTTGCCCTAATTTGGTAAAATTTATTAGAAGAAACAACTGTTTTTAGGAGGTAAAAAATGGCAGTAAAACGTTTTTATGAAACTTTTCATCCAGAACATTACGATTTACGTATTGATGTAAACCGTAAAAATAAGGAAATTAATGGTACTTCTACTATTACTGGTGATGTAGTTGAGAATCCAGTATTTATTAATCAGAAGTTTATGACTATCGACAGTGTTAAAGTTGATGGAAAAGACGTTGATTTTGAAGTAGTTGAAAAAGACGAAGCAATTAAAATTGAAACCGGCGTAACTGGTAAAGCCATCATCGAAATTGCTTATAGTGCACCTTTGACAGATACTATGATGGGTATTTACCCTTCATATTACGAATTGGAAGGTAAAAAGAAGCAAATTATTGGTACGCAATTTGAAACCACTTTTGCGCGTCAAGCATTCCCATGTGTTGATGAACCAGAAGCTAAGGCTACCTTCACCCTTGCCCTTAAGTGGGATGAAGAAGATGGCGAAGTTGCACTTGCCAACATGCCAGAAGTTGAAGTTGACCAAGATGGCTACCACCACTTTGAAGAAACTGTTCGTATGTCAAGCTACCTTGTCGCATTTGCCTTTGGTGACTTACAATCAAAGACTACTCACACCAAGGATGGCGTTTTGATTGGTGTTTACGCAACTAAAGCCCACAAGCCTAAGGAATTAGACTTTGCTTTGGATATTGCTAAACGTGCAATTGAATTTTACGAAGACTTTTACCAAACTAAGTACCCACTTCCACAATCATTACAACTTGCTTTGCCAGACTTCAGTGCTGGTGCCATGGAAAACTGGGGTCTTGTAACTTACCGTGAAGCTTACTTATTGCTTGACCCAGACAACACTAGTCTTGAAATGAAGAAGCTTGTTGCCACTGTTATTACTCACGAATTGGCTCACCAATGGTTCGGTGACTTGGTAACCATGAAGTGGTGGGACAACTTATGGCTTAACGAAAGTTTCGCTAACATGATGGAATACTTGTCAGTTGACGCTTTGGAACCTGACTGGCACATCTGGGAAATGTTCCAAACTAGTGAAGCTGCTGCCGCATTATCACGTGATGCTACAGACGGTGTTCAACCAATTCAAATGGAAATTAACGACCCAGCTGATATTGACTCTGTCTTTGACGGTGCCATCGTTTACGCTAAGGGTTCAAGAATGTTAGTCATGGTTCGTTCACTTCTTGGCGACGATGCTTTGAGAAAGGGCCTTAAGTACTACTTCGATCACCACAAGTTTGGCAATGCCACTGGTGACGATCTTTGGGATGCACTTTCAACTGCTACTGATCTTGATATCGGTAAGATTATGCACTCATGGCTTAAGCAACCGGGTTACCCTGTAGTTAACGCATTTATCGATGAAGATGGTCACTTGAAGCTTACTCAAAAGCAATTCTTCGTTGGCGAAGGTGAAGACAAGGGTAGACAATGGCAAATTCCATTAAACGCAAACTTCGACGCTCCTAAGATTATGTCTGAAAAAGAATTAGACTTAGGTAACTACAAGGTTATCCGTGAAGAAGCAGGTCACCCACTTAGACTTAACATTGGCAACAACTCACACTTCATCGTTAAGTACGACAAGACTTTGCTTGATGATATATTGTCAGAGGTTGACGAACTTGAACCAATTGATAAGTTGCAATTATTGCAAGACCTTAGACTTTTGGCAGAAGGTAAGCAAATTTCATACGCTTCAATCGTGCCACTTCTTACTAAGTTCGCAGATTCTAAGTCAAGCTTGGTAATCAACGCATTGTACACTACTGCTGCTAAATTGCGTCAATTCGTTGAACCAGATTCTGCCGCAGAAAAGAACTTGAAGAAGCTTTATGATCTCTTATCTAAGGATCAAGTTGCTCGCTTAGGCTGGAAGGTTAAGGTTGGCGAAAGCGATGAAGATATTCAAATTCGTCCATATGAATTAGCTGCTAGTCTTTACGCAGAAAATGCTGACTCAATTAAGGCAGCTCATAAGATCTTCACTGAAAATGAAGACAATTTGGAAGCAATGAATGCTGATGTTCGTCCATATGTTTTGATCAATGAAGTTAAGAACTATGGCAGTCACGACTTAGTTGCTAAGTTGATCAAGGAATACCAAAGAACTGCAGATGCTTCATACAAGGCTGACTTACGTGCAGCTGTAACCAGCACCATTGACAAGGCTGAAGTTAACTCAATCGTTGACAAGTTTGAAGATGCTGACGTCATTAAGCCACAAGACCTTCGTGGTTGGTACCGTGGACTTCTTGCAAACCACCATGGTCAACAAGCTGCTTGGGACTGGATCAGAGAAGATTGGGACTGGCTTGATAAGACTGTTGGTGGCGACATGGAATTCGCTACATTTATCACAGTTACTACCGGTGTCTTCCATACTCCTGAAAGACTTAAGGAATTCAAGGAATTCTTTGAACCTAAGGTAAATATTCCACTTCTTAGTCGTGAAATTAAGATGGACATTAAGGTCATCGAAGGCAAGGTTAACTTGATCGAAGACGAAAAAGATGCTGTAAACAGTGCAGTTGCTAAGGCAATTGACTAAAAAATAAATAGCTAAAGAAATAAGGATCCACTATGTAAGAAGTGGATCCTTATTTTTCGTGGTATAATATCCTTTATTGCTTACCTTAGATAAGAGGGGAGTTTTTCTTTGGGTAAACGAGATTCAGATACAGCATTTTTCGGACAACCAAAGGGTTTGTCCACTTTATTCTTTACTGAAATGTGGGAGCGTTTCAGTTACTACGGCATGCGTGCCATCTTACTTTTCTACATGTATTACGCAGTTACCAAGGGTGGTCTTGGTATGGACCAAACTACCGCTGCTTCAATCATGTCAATTTATGGTTCGCTTGTTTATTTATCTACCTTAGTTGGTGGTTGGCTCTCAGATAGAGTATGGGGTTCAAGAAAGACCGTCTTTTATGGTGGTGTCTTGATCATGCTCGGTCACATTGTTTTGGCTTTGCCAGCTGGTGTTAGTGCATTGTATGCCTCAATCGCTTTGATCGTGGTTGGTACGGGTTTGCTTAAACCTAACGTATCTTCAATGGTTGGTGGTCTTTACTCTGTAGAAGATCGTCGTCGAGACGCTGGTTTTAGTATTTTTGTTTTTGGTATTAATATTGGTTCATTCCTTGCACCACTCCTTGTACCATGGGCAGCACAAGGCTTCGGCTTTAACGTGTTTGGCACCGAATGGAACTTCCATGCCGGCTTTTCACTTGCCGCTATTGGTATGTTCTTGGGTTTAGTGCAATACACTCTCGGTGGTAGAAAATATCTTTCAACTGATAGTTTGACGCCAAATGACCCAATTGATAAAGGCGATTTGCTCAACATTATTAAATGGGTAGTTATTGGTATTTTCGCAATCGCTATTGTATTAGCTGCAATGGCTGGTGTAGGTCAATTAAACGTTAATAACGTTATTACTTTGCTTACTATTTTGGCTATTGCGTTGCCAATCTACTACTTCGTCATGATGCTCCGGAGCCCTAAGGTTACTAAGATTGAACGTTCACGTGTTAAAGCTTATATTCCATTATTCTTCGCCGCAGCTATTTTCTGGGGAATAGAAGAATCCGGTTCAGTTGTTTTAGCACTTTTTGCGGAACAAAGAACTGTGCTTCATGTTGGCAGCTGGCACTTTGCGGCAGCTAACTTTCAGTCACTTAACCCATTGTTTATCATGATCTTGACGCCAGTATTCGTTTGGCTTTGGGAACACTGGAAAAAGCAACCAAGTGCACCAGGTAAATTCGCTGCAGGTCTTGTATTTGCAGGCCTTTCATACATGTGGATGGCTTTGCCAGGGATGCTCTTTGGTACCAGTGGCAGAGTTAGTCCATTATGGCTTGTCGCTTCATGGTTCTTGGTTGAAATTGCGGAAATGCTGATTTCACCAATTGGTTTGTCAATTACGACTAAGCTTGCGCCAAATGCTTTCCGTTCACAAATGATGAGTATGTGGTTCATGGCTGATGCAACCGGTCAGGCAGTTAACGCCCAAATTGTTAAATTCTATTCTTCTGGTACTGAAGTTCAATACTTCTTGGCTGTTGGTATAGTGAGTGCAATCTTCGGCATTATTATGTTTGCTTTAGTTAAAAAAATTAACGTCTTAATGGAAGGCGTACACTAGTTGAAAAATAATCCTACTGAAAAAGTAGAAAATTAATTGAGCGAATATCGCCTATAAAACGTTGATATCATTCATTGGTGTGGCTATTTTATCAATGGGAACCGCGTGGTGGTCTAGATCCATTTACTGCCGTGAACACCGGTATTTCTAACAAATTAGGAATCGGACTTGGTGTTTACCAATTAGCAGTGAACTTGGTGATTTTCATTTTTATTTTGTGGCTGGACCGTAAGCAAATCGGAATCGGTACTATCTTAAACATGGTTCTGGTCGGATTTGAAATTCAATGGTTTACTACGATTTACCACCAATTATTTGGCTACCGAACTACGTTCTTGATTGTGGCAGCTGACACCTTGATCGGTTTGATTTTGTTCACGCTGGGTGCATCGCTTTACATGGCACCGGACCTTGGTGCGGTGCCATATGATGCTATTGCACCAATTATCACGCAAAGAACGAAGTTATCTTACCGAACTGCTAGAATCACACAAGACGTTTTATTCATGGTTGCTGCCGTTATGCTTTTGTCGCACATTGGTAAGCGTACTTATCACACTATCTATAACGCGTTGCAAACGACTGAAACGATGCGTAACAACATGTCTGAATACTCAACTTCTGATTTAATGAAAAACGCCCGAAAATCCCCGTATTTTAATGCGGGGATGGATAGGGCCAAGCTGACCTAGCAGTCAGCTTTTTTTATTCTAAAAATAGAGACATATGTTCGCTTATCCTGTAAAATATAAATATCTAATCTATGAGGAGGTGAAATACATGAAAAGAATGAGCAGTTTAGCCTATCATTTTGGCGTTAAGCTTCGCTTTTATCCTAGTTCTAAGCAAAAGAAAATCATTAAACTAAACTATGATGCGCAGCGCTTTGTCTACAACTCTTATGTCGGACGCAATCGGACTAGCTACCATGCTAAACGTTATTTAGCTAATAGGCAAAATCGAGCAATGCCCTTTGCTTTTTCTGCTCTTAATAGCTATGAAGTCCAACTGGCAGAAACAGTAGTCATCAATAATGAATTATTGGATAAGCCAAGGAATATTCGTGATACTTATAGCTTTTTGCGTGTTAAAGAAATTGATAGCCTCGCTCTTGCCAACGCCATTCAAAATTATCAGAAAGCTTGGAACAACTATCGCAAGATTGGTCATGGAATTCCGACTTTTCACAAAAAACGCAGCGACTGGTCATATCAGACTAACTGTCAATATCCTAAGCAGTCAGAAGCCTATCTTGATAACGGGACAGCTAGATTTATTGATGCTAAACATATTAAATTGCCTAAGCTGGGAATTGTCCGCATTGCTGGTTTTAGAAAACTGATTAAAGAGCGCTTGCTTAAGCAGATTCCAACTAGAATTGGCACAGTCACGATAAAAAAGACCGCTGATGACCAGTTCTACCTGTCTATGCAATTAGGCAGCGATACTGCTTTTGTTAAGGAATTACCTAAAACACAAAGTCAAATTGGCATTGACCTCAATTTAGATAACTTCCTAACAGCATCTAACGGAGCAATGGTCGCTAATCCACGCTTTTACCGCAAAGCCAAAAAGAAGCTGGCCCATGCCCAACGTGTCTTGTCTCGCAGGCAGCGCCGGGCTAAAAAAGAAGGACGCAATTTGCGGCTAGCAAAAAACTATCAAAAACAGCGTCTAATAGTCGCTAAACTGCACGATAAGATCAGAAGACAGCGTAATGACTTTTTACAAGTACTCTCAACTG
>NZ_LARO01000055.1:0-9866 GCF_000980505.1 Lactobacillus sp. N54.MGS-719 | reverse complement strand
ACACTTCAAACGGCGTTCCATCATCTAAAAAGAAAATACCCTCCATAACGCCGACTGGTTCATTTCCCTTTAAATGCATTTGCTTTTGATCTTCAGCATTCGAAGGTTCAACCGTAATATTCAAAAACGCCTTAGTTACGGTTTGGCTTTGCTCATCTTCTAAATAATTAAACAAAGAGCTCTGCAACGTTTCAGGCTTCAATTCCGGCATAATCTTAATAGGCAAATACCCTGTTTCAATCAAAAATGGCTGTTCATCGAGTAAACGTAGGCGCTTGAATTCATAAACAAAAGCATTTTCATTTAAAAATAAGTCTTCCGCAATTTCCTTAGTGGCCTTAATCACTTGAAAATCTAACAGCTTTATTTTCTGCTTTTTACCAGGCACCTTAAAACTATCGGTGATTCCCAAATTCGAGCCGTCATAACGAAACATGGCCTGATTTTTTAAATACAGTGGGTTAATAAACGTGCCACTGCCTCGCTTTTTAAAAACGATTCCTTGCTGGGCCAATAATTCTAGGGCTCGCTTCATCGATGAACGACTAACATCATAATGCTTAGCTAAACTACGCTCATCGGGAATCCGCATCCCATTATATTTATTATTTAAAATATTTTGTTTAATATCCTGCATTACTGTCCGATAAACGTAATCTGCCATTATTCTCTTCCTTGATCAGAATTTTTAATACTATCAATAAACCATTTTGAAAATTGATCTAAATCTACATCTGTTGCAATTTCTGCATTAACATTTTCTTGATCCATAAAATTAATTACACTTGCACCATATGTAAATTGACCGCGCAATTCAATCTCTACGTTAGCTTTTTTCAGGGTAAACATTTCCGGATGAAGTAAAATTCCCACAGCTGTTGGATCATAGATTTTAATGCGAGGATCACCATCTGGCTCATGAATGTGTGAAAATAATGAGTAAAGCATGTTGCCGACTTCACCGCATTCCTTTACCTTACTCATTTGATCTTGGGTTAAATGAGCCTTATTGCCGATTTCAAGGGGAGCCACTTTAATTGGCAAACCACTGTGAAAGACAACTTGAGCAGCTTCAGGGTCTCCTGCAATATTGTATTCTGCAAGTGGACTATGATTACCGCGACCAATGTTACCACCCATGATCACAATTTGATCAATATTTTTCTTTACTTCTGGGTATTGCTTAAATAGCAAAGCATAATCAGTTAATGGACCAATGCCAAGCAAAGTTACTTTTTCAGGGCTATTCTTAATTTCTTCAGCCATGACAGTTGCGGCAAGGCCTGGCTTAACCAAACTGCGATCTGCTTCTTCAAAATCAAAACCAGCAATGCCCGTTTTGCCATGTACTGATGCTGCACTAATCATTGGTGCAACTAACGGTTGATCGGCCCCCACTACTACAGGAACTTTAGTATGCAAAAACTTTTCCAAATTCAAAGCATTTTGCAAAGTATATTCAAGTGCAACGTTGCCCCAGGTTGGCACGATCATTCTGACATCAAGTTCTTTGGCAAAAAGACTAATTGTCATTGCTGCAATATCATCAATACCCGGATCTGTACTAATGATTAAAGGTTTTTTGTTCATAAAATTTACCTCTTCTAAGCGTATTCATTACCTTAATGATACAAAAACCGAACCAATAATTAAAGTGGTTCGATCTAATCTAAATGAAAAAAGCCTAGCTTGGCTAGCCTTTTTTCATTTACTTTTTAGTTTGTTTCTTAGGCTTAATTCGCTTAATATAGCTTTCTTGATGCTTGCCTAAGATCAATGGTACTCGTTCTACCACAGTATCTGCATACTCTAAACCAAACCAAGAAGCTGGGTTAGAAGATAGATTTTGCAGCCAGACTCTAGCCTCGACCATAAACTTCTCATAACCAGTCAATTTAGTTAATGGACTAATTACATCATTAACAATGACGAAGGAGAAGTCACCTACATCACGCCCTGGGGTGGTGGTGTATTTCTGGGGTTGAGGTTCAATCGTACTGTCTGCGATCAAATCATGAACGATCTGACGAATGTAGACGTTAACGCTAGTTTGTTTCTTAAATCCTAAATAAAGCTGAATGTTGATCACGTTCTTAGTGCCATATGTATTAACTGCATATTCGGCAGTGAATGGTTCGTTAGTTACGTTAACAGTGACGAACCAGTAAGCCTTAGCACGCTTAGGACGTTTATCCAAAATAGAGTACAAGATTTCACGTTTGATGAACTTGTTGTACTTAACGTTGGCCATGTAAACCAAGTTGGTTGCATAAGTTGGGTAATCTTCATCGTGACTTAAGTTAGTAAGCATATCGGTATATTCGTCTAAACGAACGTAAGCATTCTTAGCCTCACGCTTATCACGAATCTTATTTCCATAAAACCAAACATACATGATTGCCAAGATAAAGCCAGCAATTAAAACAGTTACGTAACCGCCGTGTAAGAATTTAGTCAAACTGGAGATTAAGAACATCCCTTCAATAAAAGCAAATGCAATCAAAAAGATCAAGCGTAAGTAAAGTGGTTTGCCTTTTTTACCCAAGTATTCAAACAATAATATTGTAGTCATCAACATAGTGACAGTAATTGCCAAACCATATGCTGCTTCCATGTGGTGTGAAGTTCTGAATAAGAACACAATTGCTACAGTTACCACACAGATCATTTTGTTAATTGATGGAATATAAATTTGTCCTTTTTCAGTTGAAGGATAAATAATATTCATTCTTGGTAAAAACTTTAAACTGCTGGCCTCAGCGACCAAAGTAAACGATCCAGTAATCAATGCCTGGGAAGCAATGATAGCTGCGATCGTAGCCAAGGCAATGGCAAAAAGACGCAAATTGCTAGGAACAACTTCAAAGAATGGATTGAAGTCACCATTACCAGCATGATAGCTAGCATTATGCAAAATCCAAGCGCCTTGGCCTAGGTAGTTTAATGAAAGACAAACAAATACATATGGCCAAGAGCCCATAATATTCGCTTTACCTACGTGTCCAACATCCGAATATAACGCTTCAGCACCAGTAGTAGCCAAGAAGACAGAACCCAAAATTAGGATTCCGACTTTATTAGCTGGACTAAACAAAATTCGAATAGCATAAATGGGATTAATCGCTTCCAAAAGACTCCAATCATGGCTCAAGTTAGCAATGCCAACTACTCCTAAAAAGGTAAACCATACCAACATAATTGGACCAAATGCTTTACCAATAACGCTGGTTCCCATCCTCTGAATTGAGAATAGAATTACCAAAATGATGATAGTAATCATAATTACAACTTCTTGAGAAGGAACCGGAATCACATCACCAAAGCGCATATTCTTTAACCCTTCAATCGAAGTGGTAACGGTCACTGCTGGTGTCAAAGTACCATCGGCAAGCAGAGCTGCACCACCAATCAGAGCCGGGATAACCAGCCACTTGGCTCTTTTTCTAACTAAAGCATAAAGAGAGAAGATTCCTCCTTCGCCATGATTAGTTGCCTTCAAAGCAATCATGACATATTTGACAGTAGTCAACAAAGTTACTGTCCAAAGAATTAACGAGATTGAACCAACGATCAATTCTCGATTAACGTTGGCAATCCCGCCATTTTCAGTCACAATTGATTTCATTACATATAACGGACTTGTTCCAATATCACCATACACAATACCTATGGCGATCAACAATCCCTCAAAACTCATCTTTTGCTTTTTAGTAATTTTATTCATGTCTAATAATCCTCTACAACACTTAAAAATAAAATCTTCACTAGTATAGATAATTAATCCAGTGTTTACAATAAAAATATATTTTTAACAAAAGATATTAAAAAAGCAAAATAAAAAATGGTTAAAGTTAACCATTTTTGCTAAAAATTATTATTTAATCTTATCTTCAATCGTACCATCGCTATGAGCAATAATTACTTCATCACACATATCAAGGAACAAACCATGTTCAACTACACCAACAGTATGATCAAGGTAGTCTGCTAAACCATGAGGGGCAGGAATTGGATCAACTGCTAAATCAATGATGTAGTTACCATAGTGAGTGATGTAACGCTTGTCACCATCCATCCGCCATTGTGGCTTCAAACCTTCTTGTTCAAAGCGTCTGAAGTTTTGCTCACAAGAGATTGGTAATACTTCAACAGGAAGAGGGAATCCGCTCAAACGGTGAACCAACTTAGATTCATCAACGATCCAAACGATCTTCTTTGAGTTGATGGCAACGTTCTTTTCAAGGGTTAAAGCACCGCCACCGCCCTTGATACCATCAAGGTTGTCGGCAACACGGTCTGAGCCATCAACAGTCAAATCGGCCTGATCGATGTCCGCAAGTTCACTAACTTTAAAGCCTAAGCCTTCAAGTTGCTTCTTACTTCTGTTACTGGTAGTAACAATGGCCTTAAGTTTTAAGCCATCTTCATCCTTGCGTTTGCCCAGAGCATCAATGAAAAATGCGACAGTAGATCCAGTACCAACACCTAAGATCATCCCGCTCTTTACCATGTCGGCTGCTTTTTCGGCAACTTCTTTTTTCAAACGATCTTGCTCAGTCTTATCCATTATTCCTCATCCTCCATTGCTTGCTTTACTTCTTGTTCAGTAGGAATTGATGGTTGTGCACCCAAACGTTGCACAGCAATTGATGAAGCACGGCTAGCAATCTTAGCAGCTTCTTCAAAGTTAGACATATCGGCATTCAAGTTACTTGCAAAGTAACCGATAAAGGTGTCACCGGCACCAGTAGTATCGGTAGCATCTACCTTGTAAGCCGGTACTAATGTTTCAACATCTGGTGTAGAAATATATGCACCTTTATCACCATAAGTAATAATGACGTTCTTTACGCCAAGCAAGTGCAATTTTTCAGCGTTAGTAGCCAAAGTAGAATTATCTTTAATTGGAATACCTGTGATCTTAGCACTTTCAGTTTCATTGGGCATGATGATATCAGTATATTTCAATAAGTCTGCTGGAATCTTATCAATTGCAGGAGCAGGATTCAAAATAGTAACCTTGCCTGCCTTTTTAGCCATCTTGAAAGCTGAAGTAGTAACATCAATTGGCGTTTCAAATTGAGCAATAATGCAGTCCCAATTATTAATCAAATCGCTAGCGGCCTTAAGATCTTCAACGGTCAATTCATAGTTGGCACCGTGGTCGATAATAATATCGTTTTGACCAGCTTCATTTAAAGTAATGTAAGCATGGCCAGTCTTGGCACCCATCGTGGTTTGAACATAAGTGGTGTCGACACCGTAGCTCTTCAATTGGTGGGTAATGTAGCCAC
Source organism: Lactobacillus sp. N54.MGS-719 (assembly GCF_000980505.1). NCBI lineage: Bacteria > Bacillati > Bacillota > Bacilli > Lactobacillales > Lactobacillaceae > Lactobacillus > Lactobacillus sp. N54.MGS-719. The sequence goes on along the minus strand of NZ_LARO01000055.1, from coordinate 4,572 downwards.
CATCGCTGTCTTCACCTACACGGTTAATAAAGTAAGTCTCTGCGCCACTCTTAGCTGCAGCAATGGCTTGGTTAGCACCCTTACCACCACCAGCAGTAGTAACATCTGTGGCATTAATCGTTTCACCAGGTTTTGGGAAATCCTTTACGTGCAATGTGGTATCAACATTGCTTGATCCAATAACTACAATCTTCTTCATGAGCATCCCTTCTTAGAAATGTATTTAATCCTTTCTAATTATAACAAAAAAACGCATTCAGTATTTCGAATGCGTTTTTTGAAATCCTAATGTAAAATACCGCCGTTTACAAAGCCCTTGAGACGTTCGGCTTCCCACTTTAAAGTATCGGAATCGTCGACTTGCGAAATCTTGTAACCAACAAAATAAGGTGAAGCATAAAAACGTGGGATGATCTTGCAGCAAGTACCTTCGCCATCGTTAATTGGATAAAAGAATAAGTTGTAGGAATCTACACCGTGTGACAAAACTGAACGAACATATTGCGTCCCCTTTTGAATTAAATCAGCCCAGGTATCTAAGTTCGTATTGTCACGTGTAATAATGTTCACTTCTTGGTAGCCTTGCACAGGATAAGCGGATAAATTCATTTCAACTGAACCGGACTTGCCCACCTCAAAGCCTTTAAAGTTATCAGGCTCAATGTCGTTATAACCATCTTTGTGGTAAAGCCCAACGATCTGCATGTGTGGGTGAGTCAAAGAACCGTCGGATTTGGGACCGAAGTTCTTGTACCATAACACACTCTTGTATCTGCCTGAATTGTACATCTTTTGGAAACATTTCAAGGCAAACTTCATCAATTCTTGATTGTCTTCACGCGTATAAGTGGAAATATCACCTTGGTGGTCGCTTGATTCGATTAAAATTGTTTGATCGGTATCCTTCAAAGTTGGGTACTTGTTTTTCAGCCAGATCTTGTCACCGTCTTTATCGAAAATATTAACTAAATGACGTACATCACAAAAGGGACAGCCAGCGCTTTGGTTACCTTGACGATTGCCGTAGTCGTAGTCATAAGGCTTACGCTTACCGATTGAATATTCATAAACTAAAGGGTTTTTATCCATAATTCTCACCTGCTAAATCAACTACTAAATCTCATCTTGATATCTATTTTCTCTATTATCAATTTAAAAATATTATATTAAATTTGTCTATGAATAGTACGTATAATTATGTTAAACTTCTACTTGAAGGAAAGAAATATTGAGAGGCAAAAAAAGAATGAAATTCTACAAAAAGCTCGCACTTGTTAGTGCAGCAGCACTTGGCTTAGTTGGACTTAGTGCATGTTCAAACAATAATAATTCTAGTTCAAGTTCTTCTGCAAAGATCCCTACTAAGATCAGCAAGAAGACTACTGTTAACTTCTGGTATTCATTAACTGGTACTTCACAAAGTGCTTTAAAAAAGTTAACTAAGGACTTTGAAAAGAAGAACCCTAACATCACCATTAAGTTGCAAAGCCAAGGTGGTAACTACTCTGACTTGCAAGCAAAGCTTGTGTCAGGTTTACAATCACCAAAGGACTTGCCAACTATTACGCAAGCTTACCCAGGTTGGCTTTACAATGCGGCTAAGAACAACATGCTTGTTAACTTAACTCCATACGTTAACAACAAGTCAGTCGGCTGGGGCTCATACAAGAACAGTGGGATTAAGAAGGCACTTTGGGATGGTGCCAACATTGGCGGTACTCAATACGGTGTACCATTTAACAAGTCTGTTGAAGTACTTTTCTACAACAAGACTTTGCTTGATAAATATGGCGTAAAGGTACCAAGCAACATGAGTCAACTTGCTAGTGCATCTGCTGAAATTTACCGTAAGAGTCACCACAAGGTACGCGGTATGGGCTTCGACGCACTTAACAACTACTACATGATGCAAATGAAGGAAACTTACGGCAAGGACTTCAACAAGAACTTGAACTTTGCAACTAAGGATTCTGTCAAGGCTATCAACTACTACGCAAATGGTGTTAAGGCTGGCTACTTCATGCAAGCTGGTACACAAAAGTACATGTCAACTCCATTCAACAATGGTCAAGTTGCCATGTTCATCGGTTCTACTGCTAACGAAGCATACTTGAAGCAAGGACTTAAGAAGGGTTATGTTTATGGTGTAGCTCCTCGTCCAAGTCAAATGAACGTACAACAAGGTACTGACATCTACATGTTCAAGAAGGCTAGCGCAATGCAAAAGGCTGCCGCATTCAAGTACCTTAAGTTTTTAACTTCTAAGTCATCACAACTTTACTGGGCAAAGCAAACTGGTTACATGCCAGTTAACACTGCTGCTTTGAACGACTCAGCTTACCAACAAGCTAAGGACAGCAAGATTCCAGCAATTTTATCTAAGACTTCTAAGAAACTTTACTTCTTACCTGTTACTAAGAATTCCATCACTGCATATGACCAAGTTAATGTAAATATGCAAAATATTTTGGCTAAGGCAAGCAAGGGTCAAAACTGGACCAGTGATATTAAGGCCGGTAAGGCTAAGCTTGACGCTTCTTGGAAGCAATAAAGATAGATTAATTTAGATAAGCAAAAGGACATCCGTGAAGGATGCCCTTTTTTATGTGGTCAGAATGTCGGACTCTAAATTATTCACTCAAAGCCCATACTAAATTACACCATTATTTTGAAAATTAGTGTACAGAATTCCCACTATTGGGAATTATTTCCTACCTCAACACATAGCAAGTATTATCCTTACCCAAGTCATACTTATCAAAGAGCTTACCAATCTCCACATTAAAATTCTGAATCAAATCATGCTGATTCTCCGCACTAAACTTCCGCGCAAACTCCTCAATCACTACATCCCTACTCTTCTCAAAATCTTCCACCGACTCTGCTCCAAGCACTGCAGCACTAATATCCGACTCCTCGGGCAAAAACCGTAAATCATGATCAAAAACCAACTTATAGCCATAATGATTATCATCATTTTTCAAATAAAAAACGAATTCCACCTCATCAGGGTTCTTCTTCATTTGCCCCGTCAATTCCTTGAACTTCATAAAGTTCACGAAGAAATCATAAAAGTCGCCATAAAAATCTTCATCGAAATGATCAATCACTTTATCATTAATTACTTGCTTTGCTGCTAATTCATCTAGTTTCACTTATCTTCATCCTTTAACAATTCATTCTTAAATAGTTCAGCCAACTTCACCAGACTCTTATGATCTGGATAGCGCTTCGTCAGCTCATCTATCTTCTCCGTTGCCATCTTCTTAATCTCATCGCTAGAGCTGATTTTTTCGATAAAGTCCGTCAATTCACCCGACCGGCTAAGCAGCTTATGCTCACTGCGGCTTTCTGCTAAAAACGCCTGGTCAATCTTACGCAACTTCAAGCTGCCATCCGGATTAAACTGGTAGCCGCCCCACATGTGCTGCTTAATCGGCTGCATTGGCTCACTATCGACATAGCATAATTTACCAACCATATGGTGCGTTTCCGTAATACCCAAAGTCACCGGATCATAAATATCCACGTAGTTAAAAATCCGCTCACGCATCTGTGCTACACGTCTTCTCTCCTTTGGTGTAAGAAGCAACCAAATATTGGTACCTTCATACAAATAAGCTGCCGCTATCGCCTCCGGATGACTGCAATTAGCCAAAGCAAACTGCGCATTAATTGAACCCAAGGAATGCCCATAAATATAGAATCTGCTTCCTCTAAATTGATTAATCACGTGGTTCAAAAACGTGCTTGCCGTCTTTAACTGACTCGGAATGCGTCTTTCCTGTGATAGCATCGCCCTCAAAATAGGGATATTCGTTTTAAACCATTCATCACGCCAAGTCTGCGGTGTACCTTTTTTAATACCGTAAGATCCCTTAAACAAAATCGTGATTTCACTGGGACTACTAATCACAAACGCACTCATCCCATCTTTAGCGTGTTCAACCCGGCAAACTGTACCAATATAATACGGACCAATCGTAATATTATCGCCTAGTTGCAAATGTTCATAAGATTTTTTAGTTAATTCAACCCGTTCACGGTCGGTTAATCGTTCATTTACGCCCATAATATTTTTCCTACTAAAAAAACTAACCCATACCACCATAGTAGCATGAGTTAGTTTTTTTGAATAAGATTATAACCACTAATTGTTGTACTTCTTTTGTAAGTAGTTGGCCACTTGTGATAAGCAGAAGCAGATGATGAAGTACATTACAGCGATGATCACGTACATCGGAATCAAGTAAGTCGTGTTTTGACTGTAGATGATTTGTGCGTGGTAAAGAAGTTCTGGCAACACGATGATCGTTGCAAGTGAAGTATCCTTAACCAGTGATACGAACTGTGACAAAAGTGCAGGAATCATATTGTGCAAAGCTTGTGGCATAACAACGTGATACATTGCCTGGCTGTATGACATACCGTTTGAACGGGCACCTTCCATTTGACCTGGATCAACTGAGCCAATACCTGAACGAACGATTTCGGCTAACATCGCACCTTCGAAAATTACCAAGGCCGTAATCGAAGCCGTCGTTGGGTTCGTGACGATCCCCAATTGTGGCA
>NZ_LARO01000056.1:0-10116 GCF_000980505.1 Lactobacillus sp. N54.MGS-719 | reverse complement strand
GTTCAAACCAATCATACGAGAAAGGAACTCCTTTTTCTAATGTTTAAAGAAATAAATTTAAGGAATCATTCATCCTTACACAAACTATTTTACAGTCTCATCAATTGTATTGATTACAACGTCTTCTAATGGCTTATCCATCTTGTTTTTCTTGACTTTAGCAATTTCATCTACTACATCCATGCCATCAATAACTTGGCCGAAGACTGTGTGACGACCGTCTAGCCAAGGTGTACCACCCTGCTTGTATGCATGAATAATTTCCTTAGGATAACCGGCTGGTTCCATTTGTTTAATATAGCGCTTAGGCATATTTTTGTTTTGAACAATGAAAAATTGGCTGCCATTAGTATTAGGACCTGAGTTGGCCATTGATAAAGCACCACGTAAGTTAAATAATTCTTGAGAGAATTCATCTTCAAATGGGTGATCCCAGATACTTGTTCCGCCAGTACCGTTACCTTCAGGATCTCCACCTTGAATCATAAAGTCGCTGATTACTCGATGGAAAATTGTTTTGTCATAATATCCCTTTTGAGCCAATCGCACAAAGTTTTCAACGGTCATTGGTGCTTGTTCAGGGAACAATTGAATTTTTATATCACCGTGATTAGTCTTAATGGTAGCTTTTGGTCCTTCTACCTTATTTAAGTTTAATTGTGGGTAATCCATATTTATTCTCTTTTCTATAAAATTGATTTAACGCGAACGTCTACGTTTTAGCTTAGTATTTAGTTTTACCAAACGTTCTCTATTATAACGTTGTACGATTATGAAGCAAAGTTCAAACATCATTGCAACAATTGATGTAAGTACAAAAATGTATAGATCACCAAAGTAAATTGAAAATGCAATTGGAACCAAACTAAATATAAACATTAGTTCATGAATAAGCTCTGCCTGACACATATTGTTTATGATATCGTCGAGGCTCTGAGTTTTTAAATCGAATAAAGTTGAGTCATAAGTTGGAAGAAACTTTTTCCAATCTTTGACGTGCAATATGCGATAAAATTTATTTTCTATCTTGGTTTGATGAAACCATTTGTTGTTAGAATTCACACCTAATAACATTGGCCCTACTACATTTCCAATAATCCAACGCATGAAGAAATGATACCAAATGGTGATAAACGTCGCAAATAAGGCTATGGACAGTTTATCCTTATGAATAATAAACAAGATAAAGCTTAGTATCATTAACGCCGTACTGATAATGACTATTGTGTTAAATAGTTTTTTCATAATTGACATAAAAATAAGAGGCAGTTATATCAACTACCTCTTATTCATCCACTTTAACTTAAGCGTTGAAAGCATCAGTAAGTGGTGGAACAACTTGCTTCTTACGTGATACAACACCTGGCAATTTAACTTCTGAATCTTCAAGCTTTGTGTTAAATGCCTTTTCAAACAATGCCTTAGTTTCGTCACTACCTACAACCAAAGCTTCTGAGTCTGAATCAAGGATGTTGGTAATTAAAAGCATAAACATGTCATAGTTGTTGTCCTTTGAAGAAGCTTCCATAGCCTTCAAGAAATCTTCTTTACGTTTCAAAGCATCTGCTAAATCAACAACATTGATTTGTGCAACACGTACATTGTGGCCGTTTAATTCAAAACTCTTAGCATCTAAGTCAATCAAATCTTCTTCTGACTTGTCGTCGATGTTAGTACCAGCCTTAAGCATTGCCAAACCGTATTCCTTGTAGTCAACACCAGCAATTTTAGCTAAAGCTTCTACAGCTTCCTTATCTTCATCAGTGGTAGTTGGTGATTTAAGAAGCAAAGTGTCTGAAATAATAGCTGAGAGCATTAAACCAGCAAGCTTTTCAGGAATTTCAACGTTGTTTTCGTTAAACATCTTCCAAACGATAGTTGAAGTACAACCCTTAGGTTCTGCACGGTAGTACAAAGGATCAGCAGTATTAAAGTTCATAATTCTGTGGTGATCTACTACGTGAGTTACCTTAACCTTGTCGATGTCTGAAACACTTTGTTGTGGTTCGTTGTGGTCAACTAACATAACTGCCTTAACTTCGGGTGCTGCTTCCTTAATCACACGAGGAGCTTTAAAACCGAATTTCTTAAGAGCATAAGCTGTTTCATCGTTAGGTTCACCCAAAGCAACAGCTTCAGTATTGTAGCCTAACTTGTTTTGCAAGTATGAAAATGCAATAGCAGTACCGATAGCATCAGTATCTGGATTTTGGTGTCCGAAAACGAATTCTTTTTCCATTAAATTAATTGCCTCTTTTTCTAACTTTATTTTTGTTTTACTTCTCTTAATAGTCTACTAGAATCTAAGCGTTTATCCAAGAACATTTCAAATTCTTTTAGCATATTTTCCATTCTTGGAATTTCTAACTTACCCTTACGGTAGACATAAGAAATATGGAAATCATGCTCTCCTTGTAAGTAAATAGGAGTTAAACTGATTTCATCTTTGTGGACGTCATAGTATGATTGGGTAACATAAGTATCGTAGTCTGTTACTTCTGCCATTTGGACCATTTCTTTAGTAGAAGCAATCTCCATAGAAATATCTGGTTTGTGCTTTTTACCAAATAGCTCGTACATTAAGTGAGTTACGTAAAAGTCATCTGGATATGCAATCCATTTTCTGTTGATGAAGCGTGATACTGGATAAGTTTCACCTGCTTCTACAGTTGTCTTGTGTGTTAAAACAACTAAGCGATCAGAAGAAATGTCATGGTGATTGTATTGATGACGCAAATTAGTTTCTTCTTTCTTGGTGTTATCTGGCAAATACATAATTGCTAGATCTATTAAATTAGTGTCGAGTCTACGCCAAAGCTCTTTTCTATCGTAGTAATCGACTGAAAAAGTAACTTCTGGATATTTTCTGTGGAAGAAGCGTAGAAATTCGTAAAAGACATCAGCTTGCAGAGTATCCAAAACTCCAACGGAAATATTACCCTTGTCGGCTTGTGTGTATTCCTGAATGTCACTTATAACACCATTGATAGTGCTCAATAGCTCAACTGCGGCAGACTCCATTTCCTTCCCTGCTTCAGTTAAGTACAATTTCTTACCCATTTGGCCAAACAAAGGAGCACCAATTGCATATTCCAATTTTTTGACTTGTTGGGTTAATGCAGGTTGAGTGATACCAAGAATTTGAGCAGCTTGAGTGTAGTTCATGGTGTCAATCAATTGTAAAAAGTAACGTAAGGATTTGACCGAAAGTATAGTATCTGTTTTAGGCATAGTAATTATCTTCTTTCCTAAAATATTATTTAATAATAAGCCGTGTCCTATAACCATCTTCATTATCTATCCAAAAATAAATAGTGTCAAAACAAACGTCTTAACACTATTTATAAATATCTAAGTTGAAACTAATTAATAATAAAAAACTAATCTTGGCTACTAATTGGTCGTCCTAACTCAATACTTGTTGGGATTCCATCTGTTGTTGTATCGATGACGAATGAACCATTTGAGTATCGATCGCCTAAAGGATATTCATTAGTTTGAATCTTAACGTGACGATCACTAGTTGTTGTAATATGCAATACATGATCTTGAGCATATGGTACCAAGGCAGCGATTCTATGTGGCTTAGTCTTTAATTCACGCAATACTAAGACGCCTCGTTTAGCTCTAGACACTTTATTAACCAATTTTAATTTGAACTGCTTAAATGCACCACGCTGAGTAATCAAACCGACATGCATTAAATCAACATATTTATTATCAACTAATACATAATTTACGATATAGTCGTCTTCTTTAAGATTGGCTGATTTAACACCCACAGCCTTAGAACCTGATGTAGGAATTTCACTTATATCATATCTAATTGCATAAGCCCGATGAGTAAATAAGGTAATTTCCTTTTTAGCATCAGGTTTAACGGCATCTACACCAACTAATAGGCTATCCTTATTCTTTAATTTGATTGCGGTCATAGCACGAGATTTGTAAGTTCTCGTAGGCTGCAAGTTAGCAAGTTCCAATTGTTTGATATAGCCATCATTTGTAGCCAACAAGAAATTGATATTTGCGCTCAACTTGTCTAAAACAAATACACGAATGATCTTTTCGTCATTATCTAGACCTATTTCTTGAGACAAGTGTTGTCCTGTTTCTTTCCATTTAGCTTCGACTAATTCATGAACTGGACGATAAATCACATTGCCTCGGTTGGTAAACAGATAAAGATTAGATAATGTCGATATTGTGTTTTCATAAACTACCTTGTCACCATCAGGCAAACCATTATCCGCATCATCTGTTGACTGATATGATCTGATAGATGAGCGCTTGAGATAGCCATCACGACTGATCAAGACACGTACTTGTTCATCAGTTACTAATGCCTTTTCATCAATTTCAACTTTGGCACTTTCTTGAGAGATTTGAGTACGACGAGGGTTGCTGAATTCTTTCTTTACTGCTGAAAGTTCCTTGATTATTTCTTTTTCAAGGGTCTTACGGTCAGACAAAAGTTTGCGGTATTTTTCAGCTAACTTATTGAGCTTATCTTGTTCAGCAATCAATTCGTTTACATCAGTATTGGTTAATCTGTAAAGTTGTAAAGAAACGATAGCTTCAGCTTGCTTTTCAGTGAATTTGTATTTAGCAATTAAATTCTTCTTGGCATCAGCTTTGTTCTTAGATGCACGAATAGTCTTAATTACTTGATCCAAGATATCCATTGCGTGAATTAAACCTTGGATAATTTCTAAACGAGCTTCAGCCTTGTTTAAATCGAATTTAGTACGCTTAGTAACAACGTCAACTTCATGTTCCAAGTATGAAATTAGAATATGCTTTAACCCTACTTGAACTGGTGTCATGTGGTCAATTGCAACCATATTGAAGTTATAAGATACTTGCAAATCAGTATTCTTAAACAAGTAGTTTAAGATGTTTTGTGCATCAGTATCTTTCTTCAATTCAATTACGATTGATAAACCATGACGGTCAGTTTCATCACGGACTTCTGCAATACCATCGATTTCCTTGTTTAAGCGGATTTCATCGATTTTCTTTACAAGAAGAGATTTATTAACATCAAATGGAATTTCAGTAGCTACAATTTCTTGACGGTGTCCACGGATATCTTGAATGCTTGTTTTTGCACGAACTTGAATACGACCGCGACCAGTCTTGTATGCTTCTTTGATCCCCTTGGTGCCCATAATGATGGCACCTGTAGGAAAATCTGGTCCCTTAACGTATTTCATCAAGTCCTCAAGAGTTGCATTAGGATGCTTTAATAAATAAATTGTGGCATCGATAACTTCTCCTAAATTGTGAGGTGGAATCTCAGTGGCATATCCTGCTGAAATACCGGTTGAACCGTTAACTAATAAATTAGGGAAACGTGCTGGTAATACAGTTGGTTCATATTCGGTATCATCGAAGTTGAGAACCATATTGACAGTGTCTTTATCAATATCTTGTAAAAGCATATTTGAAATCTTGCTTAAACGAGATTCGGTATAACGCATTGCGGCTGGTCCATCACCATCCATTGAACCATTGTTACCGTGCATTTCTACTAATGGTTCACGCATCTTCCAATCTTGAGACAAGTGAACTAAAGCACCATAAATAGAACTATCACCGTGTGGGTGGAAGTTACCCATGATGTTTCCGACAGCTTTAGCTGCCTTTTTAAATGGCTTGTCGTAGGTATTTCCATCCTGGTACATTGCGTATAAAATACGACGCTGTACGGGTTTTAAACCATCACGAATATCTGGCAACGCACGTTCTTGAATAATATATTTAGAATATCTTCCGAAACGCTCACCCATAACTTGTTCAAGGGGCATTTCGCGAATTCGTTCTTTTGTGGCCATTAAATTAAAAACCTTCTTTATTCATCTTCAGATTCTAGAATTGAGCCGTCTTCGCCCATTCTGAATTTGACATTTTCTTCAATCCATTTTCTTCTTGCAGCAACTTTGTCGCCCATTAAGGTAGTTACTCTTCTCTCGGCTAAAGCAGCATCATCGATTTTTACTCTAATCAACATTCTAGATTCAGGATCCATGGTTGTTTGCCAAAGCTGTTCAGCATTCATTTCACCAAGTCCCTTAAATCTTTGTAAGGAGTATCCGCGACCCATTTTTTTTTCGTCTTCTGCTAGTTCTTCATCAGTCCAAGCATATTGGATCTTACTCTTTTTGCCACGACCTTTTTGCAGACGATAAAGAGGTGGCAAAGCAATATAAACTTTACCCTTCTCGATCATCGGGCGCATGTAGCGGTAGAAGAAAGTCAATAACAAAATTTGAATGTGAGCACCATCATCATCGGCGTCAGTCATGATAATAACTTTGTCATAATTAGAGTCATCTACATTAAATTCTGTTCCGACCCCCGCACCAATGGTATAGATCATTGTGTTAATTTCTTCATTCTTGAAGATATCTTGCAATTTAGCCTTTTGAGTATTCAAGACCTTACCACGAAGAGGAAGAATAGCTTGGAAGCGTCTATCTCTACCTTGTTTTGCTGAACCACCGGCAGAGTCCCCTTCTACTAGGAATAGCTCATTTTTCTTAGGATTACGTGATTGAGCAGGGGTAAGTTTACCAGAAAGAACTTCCTTCTTACGTCTCTTTTTGCCGTTTCTGCTTTCATCTCTAGCTTTTTTAGCGGCTTCACGTGCATCCCTAGCTCGTTGAGCCTTCTTAACCAATTCCTGAGCTAACTCACCATTTTCCATGAGATAGTAAGACATCTTTTCATATACAAGTGAATCAACCGCAGAACGTGCTTGGGGCGTACCTAGCTTACCCTTAGTCTGTCCTTCAAATTCAAGTAATTCTTCCGGAATCTTTACTGACAATACCGCACTTAAGCCTTCACGATAGTCGGATCCATCAATATTCTTATCCTTTTTGCCAAGTAAACCTTGCTTTTTAGCATAATCGTTAAAAGCTCTAGTAAACCCACTACGCGCACCAGATTCATGGGTACCACCGTCTCCAGTACGTACATTGTTAACAAATGAGACTAAATTTTCTGAATAGCCGTCACTATATTGACCAGCAAATTCAATTTCCATGCCATCTTGTTTTCCTTCAAAATAGAAAACGTCACTGATTGTTCCTTTTCCTTCATTAAGGTAGGAAACAAATGACTTAATCCCGTCATCATATTGGAAAACATCATGATGTTCTGGTTCACGTTCATCTGTTAAAACAAATTTAACACCCTTAAGTAAAAATGCAGATTCACGAATTCGTTCTTGAATTGTCTCGTATTTATACTTAGTAGTTGAAAAGATAGTTTGATCAGGTTTGAAAGTAATAGTTGTACCTGTCTTATCTTTTGTTTTACCAACGCATTTAAGTGTACCAACAGGATGACCGCCATTTTTAAATTCTTCTTCATAGGCCTTGCCATCACGAACCACTCTTACTTTCATATAACTTGAAAGAGCATTAACAACTGATGAACCTACACCGTGAAGCCCACCTGATGTCTTATAGTTCTGTTCGGTAAATTTACCACCTGCATGAAGTACAGTTAAGATAACTTCAATTGTTGGCTTACCAGACTTGTGCATCCCTGTAGGCATGCCACGTCCAAAGTCTCTTACAGTAACACTATTGTCTTTATGGATCGTTACATCAATTTCTTTACCAAAACCAGCCATTGCTTCGTCGACTGAGTTATCGACAATTTCATAAACTAGTTGATTAAGACCGTGTATATCAGTTGAACCAATATACATACCAGGTCTTTTACGGACTGCTTCTAGTCCATGTAAGATTTGAATTGAAGAATCATCATAAGTATTAGCTTTTGCCACTAAAATTCCTCCACTTGTTCATAAATTCAGCAACTACCATATATTTAAAAGATAATCTTTGCTAAAATAGCGATAGATTAATAGGAGTTGTTAAATATGTTTGCATTAAAATTTGCATCGTTGTTTATTTTAGCATATTTGCTCGGATCGTTTCCGACAGGTATATTAGTTGGAAAAACCTTTTTCCATAAAGACATTAGAAAATACGGTTCAGGAAATATCGGGACTACAAATACATTTAGAGTTCTAGGTCCTGTAGCAGGCATCATCGTGTTCTTAGTTGATTTTTTTAAAGGAACGCTAGCTACATTGATTCCTGTCATTTTTAACTTAGGTCCACATTATCTTTGCCTTATTTTTGGTTTAGCTGCAATATTAGGTCATGCTTTCCCTGTATTCTTGAAATTCAAGGGAGGGAAGGCTGTTGCAACTTCAGCAGGTTTTCTATTAGGATACAATGTACATTTCTTCTTGATTTGTGCAGCAATATTCTTCCCTGTCTTGTTTATCACAAGTATGGTCTCATTAACCAGCTTAATCTCAGTGGTCCTAATCTTTATCGCTTCGTTCTTTTTCCACGACATTGCCTTAAGCATTATCAGTGGATTGCTTGTAGTCTTAATCTACTGGAGCCATAGAAGCAATATTAGCCGAATCGAACACCACCAAGAAAACATGGTACCGTTTGGTTTATATTACTGGTACAAAAAGAAACATGCTAAATAAACTAATAAGCAAAATATAAAACCAGCAAGTGTTTAACTTGTTGGTTTTTTGTTACATAAATTATTATACTTATACAAACAATCGTTCGCAAGAATAAAAAGCATAAATTAAGAAAGATATAACTATAAGCTATTCTTTTATTTTAGCAGTTTAAGTAGATCTTCTCTATTCATTGCAGCATTAGCCATATCTTTATTGTTTAGTATTGCTTGTGCAAGTTCTGCTTTCTTTTGCTGCAACTTGATGATCCGTTCTTCTATTGTATCTTGCGTGACCATCTTATAAATTTTAACAGAATTCTTTTGCCCTATTCTGTGTGCTCGATCTGTTGCTTGATTCTCTGCTGCTATATTCCACCATGGATCATAATGAATAACTACATCAGCACTAGTTAAATTAATACCAGTTCCCCCAGCCTTAAGAGAGAGCAAAAAGACACCAGGCTGCTTTAATGAATTAAAGTGTTGAATATCTTCCTGCCTCTTCTCTTTTGGCGTAGATCCAGTAAGCATAAAAGTAGGCACCCTTAATTTCGCTAGTTTCTCTTGCAAAATATCTAGCATAGAAGTGAATTGGGAGAACAGTAAAATCTTATGTCCGTTTTCTAGATTGCTCTTTATTAAATCAATAGTCGCTTTTAATTTATCGGATTTGCCATGGTAATTATCATATAAAAGATGCGGATCACAGCAGATCTCTCGTAATTTAGTAATTTGTGCCAAAATCTGAAAACGAGACTTTTTAAAATCATCATCGTCTTGTCCATTTAATTGAGCAATAATTTTATTCATCTGCAAATGATATAGACCAGCCTGTTTTTGGTTCATCTTGATAGGAATAACCTCTTCGTCTTTAGCAGGCAAATCCTTTAAAACATCTTTCTTAAGTCGTCGCAAGATAAATGGAGCTACTGTCTCACTTAATGTAGATTCTAGGTCCTTATCTTCTTTTTTAACGATAGGTACTTCAAACTTCTTTTTGAAGTCCACATAAGAGCCCAAGAAGCCAGGCATTAGGTAGTCAAAAATACTCCATAATTCACTTAGCTTATTTTCAATTGGCGTTCCTGTTAGAGCTAATCTGTGTTGTGCCTTAATAACTTTAACGGATTGAGCCGTGATCGACTGGTGATTCTTAATATTTTGTGCCTCGTCTAAGATTTGTAAATCAAAAGATAAGTTGTAATAAGCTTCTAGATCGTGATTAAGCAATTGATATGAGGTAATTAGTACATCATATTTATTTTGATGTACTAACATATTGCGTCGTTCATCATTGCTGCCGCCCAATACTCCAACAGATAACTCAGGTGCAAACTTCTTTATCTCAGCTTGCCAATTATAGATTACGGAAGCTGGTGCAATAACTAAACTCGTTAGATTACTCTTATGTTGCTGTTTTCTGGCTAAAAGCACAGCAATAACTTGTAAAGTCTTGCCTAGTCCCATTTCATCTGCTAATAGACCACCAAAATTATAATTAATGATTGTACTAAGCCAGTTAAATCCTGCTTTTTGATATGGTCTCAGCGTATTTTGAAGAGTTTGCGGAATTGCATCCCTGCGTATACGGTTGTTAGACAAATCAGC
>NZ_LARO01000049.1:0-10722 GCF_000980505.1 Lactobacillus sp. N54.MGS-719 | reverse complement strand
CTTTGTTTGCTTTATCTTCACTTTTTATTCTAAACAAAATAAAAAGTGCCAGATCATGAATCCGTCGATTCATGATCCAACACTAGGTTAGTATGTTTGCGTAATAAATAGTAGAGGGTAAAAACTCTACTACTTTTTTTGGAATGAGGTTTTATTATGTTAAACAACGAACTGTCGGCAGAGATGGTGGACCATTTAACCGCTGGAATTTTGAAGAAGTATAATGATAAATTACTTTCTGCGGTGCAGCGATTGTTTCCAGAGCTTGATATCAAAGAAGTGCAATCGCTTGATGACGTGAACAGAAATGCTTTGGGAGAACGAGCAGTGGTTCACGTAATCGCATGGGATGCAAAACGCAGCAAGTATGGTTTGATAATCCAAGTAGGTTCACAACGAGCAGGTGAAAACATTCTTGAAGTGGCTAATGGCTATCAGGAAGAAATTATCTTCGGTAGATTGGATTGCCCTGAAGAAGAATTCAAGGCAGCTTATGTTGTGTTTTTATGCCGTGAAGATCCATTTGGTAAAGGAAAATTTCGTTATGAATATTTTGGCGGTAAGTATGATAAACGAACTGGAAAGACTACACCAGCACCTAATGTAATTTTCTTCAATTTAGATAATGAAGATGAAGAAATTTTTTAGAAAATATAGCTATGTATTTGTTTAAGAAACACAATTAGAACAAAATGAGAATAAATATTGAGCTATCAGATGTATATATCTGGATTTAAATACTTAAATTAAGTCATTAAAAATGTATATATAGTTGAAAATAACACGTAGAAAAGGCGAAAATATAGAGATTTTACGCCTTTTTATTTTTTAGAAAAAATGATGGACAAATCGAAAAGAAGGGATATAATTCTAGTTAAATTAGACAAGGAATTAAAAAAGAGTGAGAATATGAATGGACAAATGGACGACCACATGAACAAGCAAGAGCTTAATCATTGGTTACATAGTCGTAAATGGAAGAGAATATTGTTGATCTCAGAATTCGTTTATGTAGTAATTCTGATGTTGACACTAGTTTTTAACTTTTCTGTTTTCATGCATTTAGTAGTATTTCAAGGGATAGCAATTTTCATTTATTTATTAGTCGGTTGGATCTTCGATAAAGGTGATTCAGCTGTCAGCTTTAAAAAGCGTGATACATTATGGGAAACGATCACTAGCATTCGTCTTAATCGTTTATTCTTTATCAGATTTTTCGAAATAGTTACTTTCTGGGTAAACGTAGCAGCAGACATTGCATTTGGACGTAAACTCTGGGACGATATTTTGAATGCACCATTAAAAATCCAACACGCGACTACGCTTGAGAATGCGTCACTTTACGGCGATTTTGCTTGTGTAATCTTGCTAGCAATAGTCTTTATCGCTATTATTTTCGCAAGTAACAAGACGATGCGCGTTTCCGCTGGTTTAGCAATCATTTTCTTGTTGGCAGTTTTGCTTATTCAACCCGAAATGATGACAGCTTCTATTGTAGGAATTGTCGGTAGTGTTAGTGCAATCGTACTTTCTTACCAAGCTAAGCTATAGCTGAAAATTAAAATGAATAAAAAATTAACGGACTAGTTCAAGCTAGTCCGTTTTTGTTATTATATAAGTTGCTAGTTTATTGATGAGGATTAAGAAGAATGGTTACACAAAAACAACGTCGTCTTTGGGCATTCTTGGCTGCCTTAGCCTGCGTCATGTGGGGAATCTCAGGTTTATTTGCCAAGAGCTTATTTAATACGAGTCCGTCCATCACGCCAATGTGGCTTTCACAAATCAGAATGGTCACATCTGGTATTATCTTGTTGATCGTAGCTGGATTTTTAAAGCAAAAGCCAATCGCCACGATGAAGAATAAACATGATGCTTGGGTAATTATTGCTTACGGTATTTTTGGTTTATTACCCGTGCAATTATTTTACTTTATCGTTGTGCAACAAGCTAACGCTTCAATTGCCACAATTTTACAGTTCATCGGTCCATTTTTCGTAATGGCATATTTAGCCTTTACGCATAAACAAGTAATGCGCCGGATTGATGTGATTGCAGCGATCTGTGCCTTTATTGGGGTTGTTTTGCTTGCAACGCACGGCCGTTTCAATCATTTCGCCATTACGCCAAGCGTTTTATTCTGGGGCTTGCTTTCAGCCGTTGGTGTAACGACTAACACCTTGATTCCAATCGGCGTTTTAAAACGCGTCTCAAGCTTAGTCGTTACAGGTTGGGGCCTTTTATCTGCAGGAATCTGCTTGATGATCGTTCACCCACGGATGCCGCATATTCCTAATACGCCACACGTTTGGTTTGATGTGGCAGTCGTAATTGTAATTGGTACTTTGATTCCGTTCCAGCTGATGACCAACTCATTGCGTTTCATCAAGGCTTCTACGGCAAGTTTGCTTGATGCATTTGAACCATTCTCTGCCACAGTTGGTTCAGTTCTCTGCTTTGGCTTAGTAATGACGCCAATGGACTGGATTGGTTCAATCTTGGTTGTTGTAGCTGCAATGGCTTTGAACATTTCTCCAAGAAAGAAAAAAGGAAAATTGAATAATGTTTGATCCAAAAACACGTAGACTGTGGACTTTACTAGCAGCACTCGCTGCTGTCATGTGGGGAATCTCAGGTCTTTTTGCAAAAGGTTTATTCAATATTAGTGCTAAAATCACGCCGATGTGGTTAACCCAAATTCGGTTGATTATTTCAGGAATCGTACTTTTGCTTTTAGCAGGAGCACTGAAGCAAAAGCCAATTGCTACATTAAAGAATAAGCATGATGCCTTAGTAATTTTTGCTTATGGCATTTTCGGATTATTACCCGTGCAATTATTCTATTTCATGTGTATTCAGGTAGCTAACGCTTCAATCGCTACAATTTTGCAGTTCATCGGCCCGTTTTTCGTATTAGGATATTTGGCCTTTACTCATAAGCAAGTAATGCGTAGATTGGATATCTTGGCTGCGATTGCGGCTTTTATTGGTGTCTTTTTACTATCGACACATGGCCAGTTTGATCATTTGGCTATTACGCCAGTCGCATTATTCTGGGGTCTGCTTTCAGCAGCAGGTGAAGCAACATATACTTTAATCCCAGTTAATATTGTTAAAAGAGTATCCAGCATGGTTGTAACGGGCTGGGGGATGCTTTTCGCCGGGATTAGTTTGGTAATAATTCATCCGCAATTTCAAGCAATCCCGAATAAACCAGCAGTTTGGCTCTATACCAGTGTTGTAATTATCATTGGAACGATTATTCCATTCCAGATTATGACCAATGCTTTGCTTTACGTTATTCCGTCTACAGCCAGTTTGCTTGACGCATTTGAACCATTCTCTGCCACGGTCGGTTCAGTTTTATGCTTCGGCCTTGTGATGATGCCAATGGATTGGGTAGGTTCAATCCTGGTTGTCGTAGCTGCAATGGCTTTGAATTTGACGCCAAAACAAAAGAAGAAAAATAAAGTTCATGAATGAAAATAAAGAAGAGAGGTTTATTCAACCTCTCTTTTTTTGTAAAAAATTAAATTAGTTAAACAGACAAGTAATGTAATAATGCCATAGACAATGAAGATGCTGGTGATTAAGGCAAGAGAAGAAAATTCGATCCAAAAGAAGACGGAGATCGAAATTAAGATGGCTGCTAGGATAATAGTTACAATATTTAGTCTTTTAAATTGTAAAGTAATTCCTGAAGCGAAGGTGCAGGCGGTTGCGATAGATAGGCAGGCTAGGTTGATCATTGATGGGGCGTAAGATGATAGATCACGAAATTCTGAAACTAGTGAAAGGCCCAGAATTAAGGCTATCAGTATTAAAAAATGTCGTGCATAACTGTCTATTTTCTCCATAGTTTTTACTCAACTCCTGTAATCAATGTTACAAGCATATAAAAAAGTGAAAAATTTTTCAAGTTGAGCAAAGAAACATAAGCTCTTTCTTATCAAAATTACAAAATAAGACATTTCCTGTAATTTTGCTTAATTTGATAGTATTACTTTTAAAACATAGTTGTAATATTTCTCAGGTAATATATAAAGCGTCGAAAGATAAAAAGCATTTAAGGAGAAATATCAATTGAGTTTTAGACGTAATTTAGTTAAGTTTGCCGCAGTTTTATCAGTATTCTTTACAGGAATTTCATTTATTAATGTTCCTAACCAAACACAAACTGTGCACGCAGCAGAGCAAAGCACTACAGAAAAACGTGAAGCAGTTGCCGATCTTGCTAAAAAACAAGTTGGTAAGCGTTACGTTTACGGTGCTACTGGTCCATCCGCATTTGACTGCTCAGGCTTAACCCAATACGTTTACAAAAAAGCCGCTAACAAGACTTTACCTAGAACTACTTACACTCAAGTTAACAAGGGTAAGAGCGTTTCAATGAAGAACCTTAAGAAGGGTGACTTGTTGTTCTGGGGCTCAACCTCATCTCCATACCACGTAGGTATTTATATTGGTAACAATAAGTATGTTCACGCTGCAACACCAGGTCAAGGTGTGGTTGAGCAAACTTTGAGTTCATACTTTTACCCATCAGCAGCTAAGCGTGTATTAAACTAATTTGACAAAATAAGCCTAAAAGAAAATATCGATCGGAAATAATCCGGTCGATATTTTTGTTTTATTTTTATCTTTTGATATCAATATATATCCCCAGCATGATTAATAACCACCACACAATTGTGAAAGGAATCCGTACTATTACTAAGGTGATGTAAGTGTTCCAATCTAATGTAAAAGGGAAGAATAAAAATATCCATGTAAGGACGATCAAGGTAATCATTGCTAGCTTGCTATGATCGTAACAGCAATAAATACAATTAGGCTGGTCATTGCTTATACCTCTAAATAAAAAATACCATTAACAGTAGGTGTTAATGGCATTCTGTTTATTCAGCTACTGTTTCTTTTTCGCTAATACGTTGCTTGTGCCAATCCAAAATCATGTTAACGATGGCATTTGCTACATTAGTGTTTTTAAGAAGTGGGCCGTGTGAGTATGAACCGATAAAGTTGCGGTAACGTAAACCTTCGACGTGGTCTTGTGGGTTGTTGCCATAGCCTTCGATCATGTCACCAAGGGGATGCAACTTGTCTTTGTTGTCGAAGTAAGTTTGACCTGAGTGGTTTTCAAAAGCCTTAACTTCGCCCCATTCGGTCATGTAACGAGTATCACCGATCATTCTCTTGTCTGATTTGAAGACGGTGTGTAATGGCAAAATATCGAGTCCTGGGATGGTTACACCAGAGTTGGTCTTGTAGTAGCTACCCATAAGTTGGTAGCCACCGCAGATGCAGAGCATTGGCTTGTCACTGTTGATGTATTTTTCAAGCGTTTCTTTGTGTCTAGGTAAATCTTTAGCAACCACAGTTTGTTCGAAGTCTTGGCCACCACCGAAGAATACGAAGTCGTAGTCAAAAGCGTTGAAGTCGTCGCCAAGTGAGATATTATCAACTTGGGTGTCATAGCCTTCACGTTTGAGTAAGAAGCTAAGAATCTTAACATCGCCGGAATCGCCGTAGGTGTTCATCAAATCTTCGTAAAGATATGCAATTTTGATTAATTTGTCGCTCATTTTATCGTCCCTTAATTTGCTAGAAATTTATGTACTTAGTATAACGTAAATCAAGAAGATTTGGCGATAAAAGATCTTGAAATTATGTTTCAGTTATAACTGAT
This sequence comes from Lactobacillus sp. N54.MGS-719, assembly GCF_000980505.1. Taxonomy (NCBI): domain Bacteria; kingdom Bacillati; phylum Bacillota; class Bacilli; order Lactobacillales; family Lactobacillaceae; genus Lactobacillus; species Lactobacillus sp. N54.MGS-719. The sequence continues at coordinate 5,033 of NZ_LARO01000049.1, read as the reverse complement.
AAAAATATGCTAAAAGTTTCAGATATAATCGAAACTTCTGTGGAAAATCTTTCAGATATAATATAATAAAGACAAATATAAGTATATTTGTACATTATGAGGAATAAAAAATGAAAACAAGTCTATTAAAAGGAATTATTTATGGGCAACGGCAAATTATTAGAGAGGCTAAAATAATACCGCGTGAATACTCGTTTGATCCGAATTTCAATTATGTCCTTGTAGGTTTAAGAAGAGCAGGAAAATCCACACTTCTTTATAAAGTAGCACAAGATTTAGTTAAAAATGGTGTTGATTGGGATCAAATCATTTATGTAAATTTTGAAGATGAACGTCTATTAGATTTTACAGTAAATGATTTCAATGACATTGTACTTACGGCTAATGAAATAACACCTAAAAAACATTATTACTTTTTTGATGAAATTCAAAATATTGATGGTTGGGAATATTTTGCTCGACGAATGGCTGATGAAAAACAGTATGTTTATATAACCGGTAGTAATGCCAAGATGTTAAGTGGAGATATTCAAACTCATTTGGGAGGCCGCTACATGATTAAATATATTGCCCCATTCAATTTTAGAGAATATCTAACAGCTAAAAATATTCGTCATGATGAAGAGGCGCTGTATACCACTGCATTGAATGGCCAAATACGTGGTGCTATGAATGCTTATTTAAAAGATGGTGGTTTACCTGAGACTATTAATGCCATCGAAAAAAGAGATTACCTAAACAATATTTATAATAATGTGCTACTCAGGGATGTAGTTTACAAAAATGGTGTTCGTTCACCTGAAGTATTACGGAATTTAATAAAGAAATTATCTGAATCTGTGATGCAAGATGTTACATATAATCGTCTGGCAAAATTATTGACACAAATTGGCCATCGTGAAAACGAAAAGAAGGTAAGTCCCGAAACTATAATTGATTATCTTGACTATGCTAAAGAAGCCTATCTTATTTTTGATATTGAAAACTATGTTGCCAGATTTGCTGAGAGAAAAGCAAGCCCCAAATATTACTTTACTGATAATGGAATTTTGAATCTATTCTTGTTTGATAAAAATGCCACACTTCTAGAAAATGTTGTAGCTATTGTTCTTCATAATAAATATAAAGATGATGTTTACTTTCTTAAGTCGGCTAAGACAAAGATTGATATCGATTTTTATTTACCAGAACATAGCAAAGCAATTCAGGTAACATGGGAACTTTCAGAGACTGATAAAAAAAGAGAGATTGGCAATCTAGTTAAATTGCATCAAACTAATCCGGAGATAAAAGATTTGATAATAGTCACAGCTGAAGATGAGGATGAAATTCAAGTAGGTGACTGTGAAATTCAAGTAATACCTGTATACAAATTTTTGCTGAAAAACTAATAAATAAAGCTAGAGCGAAATGCTCTAGCTTTTATTCATTCTCATTATTTTGTGCAGCCAAGTGATTGATTGGACCCCATTTTGAACCAACATCAATTGGATGTGAAATTGCTTCATAGGTGAAGTCCTTAGCAATTTTTACACTATCAATTAAATCGTTGCCTTTAGCAAGTTCAGCGGCAATGACTGCGGATAAAGTATCACCAGTACCGTTTACGCGGTCAGTCTTAAAGTATGGCTTAGGGAAGGCATGGAATTTGCCATCTTCAGTCAGCAAAATATCAGTTACTTCAGTTGGGTTACCGTCATGACGACCCTTCATCAAAACGTTCTTGGCACCCATGTCTTGCAACATTTTAGCGCCTTTCTTAACCTCGTCTAGGTCGTTTAATTCAAGACCGGTTAATTTTCTTTGTTCATAGAAATTAGGCGTAATGATATCAGCAAGTGGCACCAGACGCTTGATAAAGGTGTTGTAAGAATCATCGTCCATTAAAGTATTGCCGTGTTTAGTAGAAATCACGGGATCGATGACAATTTTACCGAAATCATATTTTTCAAGGTTGTCGGCAACTACGTTCATCACTTTGGAATCGGCAACCATCCCAGTTTTAGCAGCATTGATAGTAAAATCATCTGCTAAAACGTCGAATTGTTTTTGAATGAAATCAAGTGGCATTACTTCAGCTGCATAAATTCCCGTTGTATTTCCCGCAACGGCAGCAGTTAATAATCCCATGCCGTAAACGCCACGTGCATAAAATGAATGTAAGTCTGCAGGCATCCCTGCGCTACCATCACTGTCATTACCAGCGATAGTTACTGCAATTTTTTGATTTTTATCTGTCATTTGAAGGCCTCTCTTATTTGTTATTCACCAAAAATTATAACGCAATTAATTAGACATCCGCTAGAATCTGCACTCCAAAAAAAGTAAACTAATAAGAAAGCGCTTTTGATAGGAAAAATTAATATGAAAGAAAAATATATTTTATCTATTGATGAAGGAACGACTTCAACTAGGGCAATTATTTTTGATCATGATGGAAAAGAAATTGCCTCAGCTCAAAAAGAAATTAAACAATACTTTCCTGAACCAGGCTGGGTAGAACACGATGCCAATGAAATTTGGATGGCAGTGCAGACTACAATTGCCAATGCTTTTATTCAATCAGGTATTTGGCCAGGACAAATTGCCGCTATCGGAATTACTAACCAACGTGAAACTACCGTAGTTTGGGATAAAGAAACCGGTGAACCAATTTATCGCGCAGTTGTGTGGCAATCACGTCAAACAACTGAATTAGCCGAAAAGCTGAAGAAAGAAGGTTATGGTGAAAAGATCAGAGAAAAGACTGGTTTAATTATCGACCCATATTTCAGCGCAACTAAGATTCGCTGGATTCTTGATCATGTGCCAGGTGCGCAAGAAAAGGCGGAGCAGGGCAAGCTTTTATTTGGAACAATCGATAGCTGGTTGGTCTGGAAATTGACTGATGGACAAAAACATGTGACTGACTACACCAATGCTTCAAGAACCATGCTCTTTAACATTCATACCCTTAAATGGGATAAAGATATTTTGAAGCTGCTCAATATTCCAGAGCAAATGTTACCAGAGGTGCGTTCTAACTCTGAAGTTTATGGCAAGACGGCTACTTACATGTTCTTTGGTGGAGAAGTGCCAATTGCCGGAATGGCAGGGGACCAACAAGCTGCTTTGTTTGGTCAGCTTACTTTAAAACCTGGCATGGTGAAAAACACTTATGGAACAGGTGCCTTTATCGTGATGAACACTGGCGATAAACCAACCACGTCTAACAATAATTTACTGACGACGATTGGTTATGGCATCAACGGCAAGATTACTTACGCCTTAGAAGGTTCAATCTTTGTGGCAGGTAGTGCAATTCAGTGGCTGCGTGATTCGATGAAACTAATTAAGAATGCTCCTGATTCTGAAAAGGCAGCATATGAGTCAACTTCCGAAAATGAAGTCTATGTCGTGCCTGCATTTACGGGACTTGGCGCACCATATTGGGATGCGGAAGCACGTGGTGCAATTTTCGGTGTTACACGTGGAACTACTGACAAAGATATGATTAAAGCAACGTTGCAATCACTGGCCTATCAAACTAGGGATGTAGTTGATACGATGCAAAAAGATTCCGGTATCGATATTCCATCCCTTCGCGTTGACGGTGGTGCAAGTAACAATAACTATTTGATGCAATTCCAAGCAGATATTTTGGGTAAAAAGATTGAACGAACCAAGGTGCTCGAAACAACCAGTATGGGTGCCGCATTTTTAGCCGGTCTTGCAGTTGGCTACTGGAAAAATATTGATGAATTGAAGCATGTCTTCACTATTGGTCAGGCCTTTGAATCTAAGATGGGTGACCTAGAACGAGAGAAGCTATATAATGGCTGGCAGCGTGCAATCAAGGCTACACGCGTTTTTGCTCATGGTGAATAAATATGAATTTGAGTTGACAGTAATCAGCTCTTTTTTTGTATAATAAAAGTAGTATATTAATTCTTTCACAAGGAAGGCGAGACGCATGGAGCACGATAGAATAGTAGCTTTAGACGGGCCACTTAATTTCAGAGATATTGGCGGCTACAAAAATAATAAAGGCCAGCATATAAAGTGGAATAAAATTTATCGTTCCGATTCGCTTAGTTCTTTATCAAAAGAAGATGAACAAAAACTAGCTGATCGCCGCATTGTTGTAGATATCGATTTGCGTTCTACCTATGAACAAAATGCTGCACCAGATAAACAATGGCCAGGTGTTAGATATGTAGACGCCCATATTTATTCGGATAATCCTAAGGAAAATAAGGGTGATAACAAGCTGTTTCGCTTCATTCATCATATTCCCGACATGGGTGATAATTTCTTAGGTAAAATTTATCAGCAGGTTCTGCTTAATTCACACAGCCAAGAAGAATTTGCAAAAATCTTCGCGGAGTTAATTGAACTGCCTGAAGAAGATGCCCTTGTCTATCACTGCAGTGCCGGCAAGGACCGAACCGGTATGACATCAGCTTTAATCTTGACCGCCCTCGGTGTTGACGATGACACGATCGCACAAGATTATCTGTTGACTAATGAACTTTACGATTTTGCCGTTTCCAAGCAATATCCTGATGAAAATCAAATTGCCAAACTCGTTTCCAAAATGAATTTGACCAAGGGTGAAGGCCCAGCCATCCGTGGTATTACCGAAACAATTCGCAAAGGCTGGGGCAGTTTTGATAACTTCTTCAAAAAAGAGCTTGGTTTTAGTCAAAAAGATCTAGATAGATTTAGAAAAATGTACTTAGAATAGGAATAAAATGACAACTTTATCTGATGTAGCTAAAGAAGCAAACGTCTCCAAAATGACGGTATCACGGGTAATCAACCACCCTGAACAAGTAACGCCAGAATTGCGTGCCATGGTTGAAAAGGCGATGGAGTCTTTAAACTATCATCCAAATTCTATCGCACAGGCTTTAGTCAATAATCGTTCTAACGTGGTTAAATTTGTTACTCTGGAAGATATCGATACAACAGAACCTTATTACATGAACCTGCTATTCGGCTTTGCCCGTGGTTTGAACTCCAAGCAATATGCGATGCAACTGGTAACGGAT
>NZ_LARO01000124.1:0-1013 GCF_000980505.1 Lactobacillus sp. N54.MGS-719 | reverse complement strand
GCAAGTAATAAAGAATGCTAAGGCAATGGCCGAAACTTTTGCTCAATCAGACAATATTCGGGTGGTTTCAGGTGGTACTGATAACCACTTGATGATCATTGATATTACTGACACTGGTTTGACTGGTAAGGATGCGCAAAACTTGCTTGATTCTGTTAACATTACGACTAACAAGGAATCAATTCCGGGTGATAAACGTAGTCCTTTTGTTACTAGTGGTTTAAGAATTGGTACACCAGCAATTACCAGCCGTGGTTTTAATGAAGAAGATACAAAAAAGACTGCATCTCTAATTATTGAGATTTTGTCGGATCCTAAAAATGAAAAAGTGATTGAACATGTCAAAGATGAAGTTCATGCTTTAACGCAAAAACATCCAATCGAATAAGGTAAATAAATGATAGTCCTGGTTTTATGGCAGGGCTGTTTTTGTTATAATTAACAATCAAAATATTAATTGTAATAGGGATGGGGATTGTGTGGGAAAATTAAAACGACATAAAATAGGTTTATTTTCAGCTGTGATGCTAGCTCTTAATTCATTGATCGGTTCCGGTTGGTTATTTGGAGCAGGTTCAGCTGCTAAGATTGCTGGACCAGCGGCCGTATTATCCTGGATTCTAGGTGCAGTAATCATTATTTCGATTGCGTTAACTTATGTAGAACTAGGGTCAATGTTTCCTGAAAGTGGTGGTATGAGCCGATACGCGCAATATAGTCATGGACCGCTGTTGGGCTTTATTGCTGCTTGGGCTAACTGGATTTCATTAGTTACATTGGTACCTATGGAAGCCGTGGCAGCTGTGCAGTACATGAGCTCATGGCCATGGAGTTGGGCTAATTGGACTAAGAATTTTATTAAGAATGGTGACATTACTTTTAAAGGAATTGGTGTTGTTTTCATTTTTATGTTGATTTTTACTATGATTAACTTTTGGTCAGTAAAAATTATGACGCACTTTACCAATTTAATCTCGATTTTCAAGATTCTGTTACCTACTTTAACAATTGTG
>NZ_LARO01000053.1:0-10775 GCF_000980505.1 Lactobacillus sp. N54.MGS-719 | reverse complement strand
TTTAACTCGATTCTCCGGGAGCCATTTCCCGATTAGGCCTGTATTTCAAAATAAAATTGCTTAAAATCGTTGATAACACTTGACTTAGAGTAGAAAAAGTAGTCAGATTTTGGCATTTATTTTGTCACTAATTGAAACGATCTTCTTGATTTACATCGTTTATATGATGTCTAGTTCAGTCCATGCATCAAATGGTGTTGTGGCACAGATTACTAGTCAGTTGATTTCATATGCTGTTTCAATTGGAACTTCTGCATACTTCTTATTGTTGGCCAGTGTTTTAACCACAGGTCTTTCAGGATTCAACATTTTTAAGCACAAAGATAATCAATAATACTTTTTGAAGCACAGTTTGACACACGTCAGGCTGTGTTTTTGTTTTGCAATAAAAAAGCACCTAAAAACTACGGTGCTCTTTTTTAAGACTTTGATATCTTATTTATCGAACCATTACATAGATTTTAGGGATGTTACAATAGCAAATTGCCAGATTTTAAAAAAATAAAATTATTTCAATTTTTTAAAATGACACTAAAAAAACTTTGAATATAAAAATAGCTGAAACCTCTACAGGAATAGCACTTTTTGCAAAATATGCGTTATTTTAACGCCTACAAAGCCCTCTACACCGCATATACTGACAATTGTTAGGACTAATAGGGAGGATAGGAAGATGTTATCCAAAAATAATTTCAAAGAAAGATTAAGAAAAATGGAGCCTCGTAAAGAGCGCTTCTCAATTCGTAAGTTTTCTGTAGGGGCAGCATCCGTTTTAATTGGCTTTTTCTTTATGGGAATGGATCAAGGCCAAACTGTTAGAGCTGCTGATACTACACAAAATGATGTGAATGTAGAGCAATCAAGTTCAACTCAGAAAGAGGATGCTAATAAATATCAACCGGAATATGGTGAAAAGACTGTTACTCAAGGTTCTAGTGTAGATGATCCAGCAACTTGGTCAACTGCAGATGGTAACCAAGGTAACCCAGTGGACCATGGTAGCAGTGCAAAATTTAAGTCGATGACTGGCACACCTGAATGGGCAACTGGTGCCACTGATGGTACGATTACTTTAGCACCAACTACCTCTGTTGAAGCAGGTACTTATGTCATCCCAGTACTAGTAACTTATGGAGATGGTACTTCAGAAAAGGCTTATGCTCCTGTAACCATTACTGGTGTTAAGCACGATGACGACAATAATATCTGGGTTTATGGTCAAAATACTCAGAGTTCATTCAGAATAGGTACGTTTGACACTCACAAGACTAATGATGGTAGTGCCAACGCTATGGAGATTGTTGCAGTACCAAAGCTTGATCTGATTAAGTTTACAAATCAAGCTTATAATAAGGACACTCATCAATATAAAGATGTTTCATCAGTCACATACACTTTAAATCCTGATAAGACACAGTATGTTGCAACCTTAGTAACTATCAATGGTCAAACTTTCACTGGTAATGCCATAACACGTGATCTACTTTGTCAAGTTAAGAGTAGTGCAGTATTATCCTTTGATGTTGATCAAGTACAAACTTCTTGGATGCCGGCTTCAGATCAATGGGCACAAGGCAAGGATCGTCGTGCCAACACTGATGCTTCTAACTTTGCTTCTGGTACTGGTACATCATTTGCTAACTCACAATATGGTGATCCTAACGGTGATCAACGCTCTAAATCACCAGAACAATTAGCTGGTAACTCACGTGCACGTGCAAATATTAACTTGAGTGGTGATGCTGCTGGCTGACGATCAACTTAACCGAATTAGTTCGCAATAGTTTGCTTTGATAGTGGTTATTGTTGATCGGGCTCAGCGAATTGAGCAGCGCAATATCGATTTCACCATTTTTCAATTTGGCACTCAAATCATTAGAACCTGCCTCAGTAATTTCAATATTGTGGTTCAAGTTTTCTTGATCAAGTTCAGTCAATATTTTGGCTAAATAAACTTTACCTACAATCGGCGACACACCCCCACGCAACTGTGGATAATTTGCCTCAGCTACCTCATTTTTCGTCATTTCAAATAGATTCAAGATTTCACTGCTGCGGTCGTAGAGAATCTTCCTCGCGGCGTTTTCTGAGTAATTAGTGTAGTTCTGAACTCTTTAGATAATCGCTTAACAGCCGCTGAAATAGAAGGCTGGCTCAAGTTGAAGAATTCTGCTGTTTTAGTATAGCTGTGCGTTGCAACTAATTTTTGATAATATTCTAGATCCTTGATGTTCATTTTTATCCCTCGTTTTACTTAGTATAGTTAAATTTTCTCCTTTTATAAAAATAACTTATAAAAAATATTTTTATCTGTGGAAAAACAGTGAATTTGTTGCCCTTAATCATTAATTTTATTAATCAAAAGGCCGTTCACAAAATTGTCTGCTGTGAAAACTAGCGTTTTAATGAAGATAGTTAGTAGAAAAATGAAGGGAAAAACAATGGCATCATCATTAATTAATTCAGAATTATTCAAAGATCAATACAGTACAAAAGAAATGCGCGCCGTATTTAGCGGACGCGCTCAAATTCAAAGTTGGCTCGATTGCTGGGTAGCTTTAGCCAAGGCCGAAGCAAAGAACGGCGTTATCCCAGAAAGTGCCGCTGAAGAAATCGCCCAAAAAGCACACGCCGAAGACATCGATATGGATTATGTGCGTGAAGGTTTTAAAAAGACCTCGCATCCCCTAATGCCACAGATTCGTGCTTTTACCAAGCTTTGCTCACCCGAAGCCGGCGGCTACATTCACTGGGGCGCCACCACGCAAGACATCACCGACACAGGGATGATTTTGCAATTAAGAAATGCCCAAGACATTTTAGAAAAACAATTAGACCACTTATTAAATCAAGTTTTAGACAAAGCCGAAAAATACAAGGCTCTGCCAGAGGCTGGTAGAACGCATGCTCAGCACGCCGTCCCAATTACCTTGGGTTATAAGTTTGCCATTTGGGCAGACGAACTGGGTCGCGATCTCGAAAGACTGCAACATGATCGCAAGACTTACTTTGCTGGCAACTTCGGTGGGGCAGCCGGAACCTTGGCTTCTCTTTTTGATAAAGGCATTGCCGTTAGAAATGATTTTTGTAAAAATCTCGGTTTAGCTATTCCAACGATTACCTGGCACGTTTCAAGAGATCGCTTGGCTAACTTCTCCAGCGATATTGCGATTGCTGCAAGCACGATTGGCAAGATGGCTAACGAAATCATTAACCTGCAAAGAACCGAAATCGAAGAGGTCGAAGAAGGATTCCAAATGGGCAAGGTTGGTTCCAGCACGATGCCACAGAAGCGGAATCCAATGATCTGCGAAAACATCTATGCTAATGTCCGTTTGGTTAAAAATAATGCCAACTTAGGCCTTGAAGCAATGGTGCAAGAGCACGAACGCGACATGTCCTTCTGGCAAACTGAATGGATGTACTTGTCAGAAATGTGCTTAGTCTTTAGTGCCGCCATTAAAATGATGAGCCAAGTAATGGATCAAATGATCGTTCATGAAGATAACATCAAACGCAATTTGAACATGACGCATGGACTGATCGTTTCAGAACGCGTGATGCTCGATCTTGGCCGTTACATCGGTCGACAAAACGCCCACGAAGTCATTTACGAGGATGCGCAAAAAGCGTTTAACGACGGCATTGATTTTCTTGATGTGCTTTTAGCTGACGAGCGAGTAACCAAGGATGTCGATGAGGCTACTTTAAGAGAAATGCTTGATCCAGCCCGTTATGTTGGTTCATGCGTGCAAATGGTCGACGATGTAGTAAAGAAATGGCGCAAGTAAAAAAGATTGGTTTTTAGCCAATCTTTTTCTTTTTATACAGTTAAAGTAATTAACTATTGATTATTTTTAGTAACGTCGATAACTAAGTGTTCGTTAACAAATGCCATCATACCAAGTTCGCTTAATTCACAACCATAGCCTGACTTCTTCACACCACCAAATGGCAATTCACCAGAAGTGATCCAGCGACCGTTGATGACCGTCATTCCAGTTTCGATTTGAGCGGCAATCTTTTGTGCACGTTCGATATCGCTGCTGATTACTGATGAACCCAAGCCATAGCTTGAATCGTTTGCCAATTGAATAGCGTCATCGTCATCGTTAACCACGAAGACTTCGGCAACAGGGCCAAACAATTCTTCATCGAAGATTGGGTTGTCCTTGTCAATATTGGTCAAAACGATTGGTCTAAAGAAGGCACCCTTAGAGTCAATTTCTGGGTATTGGTAGAAGACCTTAGCACCTGCGTCAGTGGCTTTCTTTACTTGAGCTTCAAGTTTTTCCTTAGCTCTTTCGGAGTTCATTGGTGGCAAAGTGGTGTCGTCTTCAAGTGGATCACCAGCCTTCAAGCTTGAGAAGACGTTCTTCAATTCGTGCAATACTTCGTCGTAACGGGACTTTTCAACGATGATGCGCTTAGATGAAGTACATACTTGACCATCGTTATAAGTTCTAGCATCCCCTAAAACGTTACGGAGTAGTTGTGGATCTGCGTCATCCAAAACGATAAAGGCATCGTTACCACCAAGCTCCATCGTTGACTTCTTCAAGTTTTTACCAGCAGCTTCAGCAACAGCAGAACCGCCACGTTCAGAACCAGTTAATGCAACGCCTTGGATGCGTGGATCGGCAATAATATCGCCTAATTGATCATAGCTTGGGTAAAGGTTGATTAAACTGCCTTCAGGAGCACCAGCACGCTTGATGATCTTAGCGGTGAGTGCGGCAGAACCTGGAACGTTATGAGCATGTTTAAGCAAAACTGGGTTACCCACGATGAAGTTAGGTGCAAAGATACGGATAACTTGGTAAAGTGGGAAATTCCATGGTTCACAAGCCATGATGACACCAGTTGATTGCTTCAAGTAGTAGGCGTTACCTAAGCCGGTATTTAATGGGGTAGGCTTAAGCATTACTGGACCATTTTTAGCATAGTAATCACAGATTGAAACACATAGTTCAACTTCTTCTCTTGATTCGCGTAAAAGTTTACCCATTTCAAGGGTCATCATTTTAGCTAATTCATCTTCATGTTCACGCAAAGCATCGGCAACGTCGTGTAAAATTTTTGCACGACTTTCAGGCGTTTCATGACGCCACTTTTTATAAAGTGCATAGGCTAAGTTGATGGAATCTTCGATTTGCTTAGCAGTTGGATTATCATAACTAGCAAATTCTTCATTGGTATATGGATTGATTGACTGATATCTAGACAAAGTGTTTCCCCCATTCATAAATTTTTATTCTTCAAGTCACATAATTTATTATAAAGCGTTTGCAAATAAAACACATCGATTTGTACTTTTAGTTAGTAAAAATGCATGATAAACTTTTTATATGTAATTAATGAATTGAAAATCATGGGGGATTTTTATGACTAAGCAAGTTTCCACCGCAACTATTTATTTGGGTACGCCTTTTTACAATGACGACCAACGCGCACGTGTTAAGAAGGCAATGGCATTACTCGAAAAGAACCCAACTGTTGTGAGAGTTCATTTTCCATTTGACCAAAACTTCGTTGATCCAGAAGAAAAGAATCCAGAAATCGGCGGCATCCGTAGCATGACTTGGCGTCTTGCGACATACAACAACGATATCACCGGTTTGGTTAACGCAAGCTGCGGCGTCTTTTTATACGACATGGACAACATTGATGATGGTAGTGCCTTTGAAATCGGCTTTATGCGTGCACTCCACAAGCCAGTAATTTTGGTACCATTCACTAATGATCCAAATAAAGAAAAAGAAATGAACTTGATGCTGGCACAAGGCGTAACGACAATCATTGACGGTAACACTGATTTTGAAAAATTAGCTACTTATGATTTCAACACCACACCTGCTAATCCAGTTGTTGGTTACAAGATCATCTAACAAAAATACCCGGGGAATAATTCCTCGGGTATTTCTTTATGCATTCAATTGTTTAAGTAGTTTCCGCGCCTTTTCTAGCGTGATCCGGTTTCTGTTGATTCTTGCAAAAGCACAGGCGTCATGCAGGTGCTGACTCGTGATCTCCTTTTTCTTAGCCTGTTCCATATCGTTTATGCCTTGGCGCAAAAGGATGCGGGCCATATAGAAGATGGCGTGTTGCTCGATCCCAATCTTGTAGCCGTAGCGAAGCAAGGAATTCGATTCTTTGTACATCTTGCGTTCGCCGTAGAATTCACCGGCATCGCATAAGATAGCCAAGATGTGCATCGTGGTTAAAACATTGGTAATATCAACGTCCATAATGCTTTTCAGGATCTGATCGTAGTAGTGCTGTGCCTTTTCGGTTTCGCCTTGCTTAGCGTAGATTTGACTACAGCCGTTTAAAGCGAGCAGACGGTAAATGTCGTTTTTCGGCAAATTATCCGTTGTCAAAATGTTGTTGAAGTAAAATAGTGCACTCATTTGGTTACGGTCGCTTTTCAGTGCATATTGACCGCGCAAAAAGTGGTAGTGTACTTTATCTTCATCCCGCTTAAGATTTTGCGGATTGATCTGCGATAAAATGTTCAAAATCTTGGCGTAGTTGAAATTGATAAATGAAAAATCAGCTTCAAATAGCAAGCGTGCGACTTTCTTTTCATCGCTACTGGTCATAATATCGCCAACTTCGATGTTTAACCGATCGCAGAGCTGCTTCAAAATTTTAAAAGACGGTATCTGACCATTATTTTCGAATTTACTTAAAGTGGATTGCGTACAAATACCATGACAGAGGTCGGTTTGTGAAAGCTTTTGGTCTTTACGAATTTGTACGAATTTTTCTATATTGATCATAATTATTTTTGTCTCTTAATTGTTTGGAATAAAAAGTCGAGTGATTCATCGATGTAGTCGTTGCCGTAGTCCATTGCATGACCATGTCCTGGAATGACGAGTAGTTGCACACCGTGATTTTGTTTAGCTAAAAAGTTGACGAAGTCGAGAACTGAATCAAGTGGGGTCAGTTCGCCTGCTGAATTGATCATCATTACTTTGTCTAATTTGCTTAAGTCGTATGATTTTGCATCAAGTTTAGCTAAAACCTTTGGGTCTTCAGTGCCGGTATAAGTTAAAGTAAAGTACTTGTAGAAGGACTGTCTGATTTGTTCAGGATCAGTGATGCCCAAGTCTTTTGCGGCTGCTGGGGATGCCTTAACGTCTTGGTGTTCTTTGATCCAGTTTGAATACTCAACTGGTGCAGACCAAGTTACCGTTGGGAAACCATATTTGCCGGCAACGTATAACGCCATTGTTCCACCAACGCTGGCCCCGATTTGCACGATATTCTTGAGATCATCTTGATCAGTGTAATCAGATTTTAAAAGCCATTCGACAAAATGCAATGCATCTTCATGTGCAGCTGGAAAATGTGCTGCAGGAGCGAGGCTATATTCAGGAATGAAAGTCATAAAACCGGCATTAGCTAAATCAACGCCGACGCTCTTAACGCTTTCCTTGTTGCCACGGAACCAGCCACCACCATGCCAAAAGATTAAGATTTTGGTCTTAGAAGTTGTATTATTGGGGTAGTAAACATCGGCCCCTAATTTCTTATTTGTGTCGTAGATAACATTATTTTTTATTACAACCATGAAATGCATTCCTTTCTTAGATCTTTCATCGCTTATTATATATTAACTATAGGAACAGAAGAAATTAATAAGAATATTTTTAGTTTTTCTATAATAAGGTGAAACATCGGTTAAATAGTGTTATTTTTGATAAAATTGACGTACTAGTCCTATGAGGGAAGGCGAAAAAATGCAACATTTATCAGCTAAAGCAAGTCGCAAACTAATTAACATTGCTACAGTGGTTTGTGGAATAATCATTATTTTGCTAGTGATCTATTGGTATCGGCTAGGCATTTTTACTGATCAAGCAAAAATGCGGGCTTATTTAGCTAATAAACAAATTGTTGGTCCGATCATTTTTGTACTGATTCAAATAGTACAGGTAGTTGTACCGATTATACCCGGGGGCGTTTCGCTTCTTGGCGGTGTGGTATTTTTCGGACCGATTGCCGGTTTTATCTATAATTACGTCGGCATTTGCATTGGTTCAATTATCAACTTTTTCTTAGCCAGACATTACGGGCAACCATTTATTTTGCATATTGTCTCTGAAGAAACGCTAGATAAATATATGAAGTGGACGAAGAATCAAAAGAAATTCAACTGGTTCTTCGCGCTGTGTATCTTGGCGCCGGCGGCACCCGATGATGTGCTTTGCTTACTGGCTGGTTTAACCAAGATGAAGTTTTCTACGTATTTCTGGATTATTATTTTGTGTAAGCCTTGGACAATTGCGGCCTACAGCTTTGGTCTGCAATATGGTGCAAGATGGCTGTTGAAGTTGATGGGTAACTGATGCTTGAATCAAAGAGAATATATTTAAGACGATTTGAAGAAGGGGATGCACCTCTTTTACTAAGATGGGGACAAAACGCGCGCTATCATGACATGGCCGGTTTTGAAAAGATCGAAAATATGGATCAAGCGGTAAAGAGCGTGCACCAATATATGACTAGACCCGAAAGCTATGTCATCTGTCTGCGTAATAGTGATGAAACGATTGGTTTAATCGAATTATATGAGCGCGGCATGGACGAGCAGAGTGGTTTATTAAAGACAAAAGAAATAGGCTTTTTACTGGATCAAACTTTTGAAGGCCATGGCTATATGAACGAAGCGGTCCATTTAATTTTGGCCTATGCTTTTAAACATAAAAGACAAACGGAAATCTGGGCTGGCACCTTTGCCAATAATGAAAAGTCGCAAAAACTGTTGCAGAGATTAGGTTTTCACTACGTTTATACCGTCGATTACAGCCAAGTTAGTGCACTTTTTTCTTTTAAAGAAAAATATTATTTGCTCAAAAAAGAAGAATGGCTTAAAATAGACGCAAACACGAAATCCTAAGACTGCTTCAGAGAGTTCACGGTTGGTGCGAGTGAATGAATAGTCGTTTCCAGATTTCAGTAATGTGGGCAATTAATAGTTGCACGGTTTGGCGTCGTTATTCGCCTGTTAAAGAGGTGCAGTCTATTTTAGACTGAAGATGGGTGGTACCGCGAAACCGTGTAAGAGCCGATTCGTCCCAAAGATAGGGATAATCGGCTCTTTTTTATGCATGGAGGTTTTATATGCTTGATATTAAAGTGATTCGTGAGAATCTTGATTGGTCAAAGAAGAAGCTTGCTACACGTGGCATTAAGCCAGAAGAATTGGACGAATTAGTTGAAATCGACACTAAGCGTCGTAAGGATTTGACTAAGAGTGAACAATTAAAGGCTAAGCGTAACGATGTTTCAAAGCAAATTGCTGAAAAGAAGCGTAACAAGGAAGACGCTAGCGATGCCATAGCTGCTATGCGTGAAGTAGGTAAGGAAATCAAGGACTTAGATAAAGAAGTTGATGAATTAACTGAAAAGCAAAACTACATTTTGCTTAGATTGCCTAACTTCCCAGCAGACTCAGACCCAGTTGGACCAGACGACAGCTACAACGAAGAAGTTCGTAAGTGGGAAGAACCAACTAAGTTTGACTTTAAGCCAAAGGCTCACTGGGACATCGGTACTGATTTGGGTATTTTGGACTGGGACCGTGCTGCTAAGGTTTCAGGTGCACGTTTTGTTTACTACATTGGTGCAGGTGCACTTTTGGAACGTGCCGTATTCAACTTCTTCCTTGATGAAAACACCAAGGATGGCTACACCGAAGTTATCCCACCTTACTTGGTAAACGATGCTTCAATGCAAGGTACTGGTCAATTCCCTAAGTTCCACGAAGACGTTTATACTATCGTTGATAACGACGATCCAGATAAGCCACGTGACTTAACTTTGATTCCAACTGCCGAAGTTCCTTTGGTAAACTACTTCAGAAATGAAATTATCCACGGCGACAAGCTCCCAATTAACGTAACTGCTTTATCACCAGCATTCAGAAGTGAAGCAGGTTCAGCTGGTCGTGATACTCGTGGTTTAATTAGAATGCACGAATTCCGTAAGGTTGAAATGGTTAAGGTATGTAAGCCAGACGAATCATGGGATGAACTTGAAAAGTTGACCCACAACGCAGAACACTTATTGCAAAAGTTAGGCTTGCCATACCACGTAGTTGCTTTGTCAACTGGGGATGCAAGCTTCACTAGTGCTAAGACTTACGACCTTGAAGTTTGGATGCCTGCACAAGACAAGTACCGTGAAATTTCAAGTTGTTCAAACTGTACTGACTTCCAAGCACGTCGTGCACAAATTCGTTACCGTGACGAAGACGGCAAGCTTCACTTGGCTCACACTTTGAACGGTTCAGGTTTGGCAGTTGGTCGTTGTGTAGCCGCAATTTTGGAAAACTACCAAAACGAAGACGGTTCAGTAACTGTTCCAGATGTACTTGTTCCATACATGAACGGTATGAAGAAGATCACTAAGGAATCAAGTTTAATCTAATTAAATAGATTTAATAAGAAGACGTTCGCTGTAAAAAGCGGGTGTCTTTTTTTGCTTTTTGATAAATAAAAAAGTTTTAAAAAATTTTTTGACGAAGAATAAGTGAATTTTAAGCAAATTTCGAACGATTAGTTGCGTTAAACTTTTAGTGTTAAGAAAATGATTGTCGAATGAGGGATGCAATTTTAGAAGTGGTTACAACTAAACCACGCGTTTCATAAGTGAAGCGAACGAAGGGGCGAACTTGCAAGAAGAGCAGAAATAGGGTAAATTAATAAAGTCGTTTCGAGAGATGCGGCACAGCTTGAATAAGAAGCCTGAGCAAAGGAAAAATC